>JAZFZN010000031.1:0-8015 GCA_036475515.1 Gammaproteobacteria bacterium | reverse complement strand
CATGAACTCCTGCGCGTGAGTCTCGTAGTAGGAAACGACATCTTCAGCGGCTATCCGGATGTCGTTTTGATACCTGGAAACCGGAAACAGCACGAAGGCAACGTCGCGTGTTTGGTTCTGCAGTTCTATGGCCCGGCGCAATTCCGATGGTGTCGTGAAAGCGGTGCGACTGATACTGTCCTGAATCTGGCCGATACGCAGATCGCGGTGCATTTGAGACTCAAAGTATGCATCGGACATGCCGACCGATGCGAGACGCGCCCGATAGATGTCGGGTGAAAACTGACCGTCCACCTGGAACTGTGGGAACTGCTGGATGTTTTGTACCAGTTGATCCCTGCCGATCCCATATCCGACGTCTTGGGCGTATTGGTCAAGAAGCTCGCGTTCAATGACACTGCGAATCGTGTTCTCGCGAATCGTTTGTTCGACAGCTTCGGGGATACTGTCCGGGTACAATTGCCGTGCCTGGTTCATCCGGTTTCGAAACGCGTCACGATAATCCCTTTCGGGAATTTCTTCTCCATTCACTTTTGCGAAGAAAGCACCGGCCCCTCCACGGTAGCCCGTGACGCCCCAGAATATGAATGCAAGTGCGATCAGGCCGAAGATGAGTCCCGCGACCCAGCCGGTCGCGCGATCCCGAATTTGTTGCAGCATGCTTTGTTGAACTCCGCTCGGGTCGAAAGGTTCCGTGCACGCCGGACACGGAGCGGTGCATTGTACCGGAAGACACCATGAAAAAAGGCGCCCCACGGGGGGCGCCTTTCAACTGCTTTTTGTGGCGGAGTGGACGGGACTCGAACCCGCGACCCCCGGCGTGACAGGCCGGTATTCTAACCAGCTGAACTACCACTCCGTTGCTGGTGGGTGCTGAAGGGATCGAACCTTCGACCTTCGCCTTGTAAGGGCGACGCTCTCCCGAACTGAGCTAAGCACCCCCCCAAAAAGGCGCGCTAGTTTACGGCATCCTTCAGGGCTTTGCCAGCCTTGAAACTGGGCACATTGCTGGCCGCGATCTGGATCGTTTCACCTGTCCGCGGGTTGCGCCCCTGCCGCGCTGCGCGGTGTTTAACCTGAAACGTACCAAAGCCGACCAGGGTCACCGGGTCTCCGTTTCTGAGCGTACGTGTTACCTCATCCAGCACCGCATCAACGGCACGCCCAGCTTCTGCCTTCGAAAGACTCGCACCTGAGGCGACCCGTTCGATCAAATCACCTTTGTTCATTCTGCCTACCTTTTGATTTCCTGTGGTCTCGTAGAGATGCGGCGCACCGCCCTCCCCCTTTACGAACGATGTCCGACAGCAATCGCGGTCGGCGCGGGCAGCAGCCCGCATAAAATTCAAAACCCACCAAGCGGTGGGTGAAAGTTTTCGGTTTTATACAAGCGGGTCAAACAACTGTCAACAAAGTAAAAAAACGACACATTGTCCAGTCTGGAAACGGTTTAAATGTACACAGCGCGATGTTGAAGTCCGTTTCTTCAAACCTTCTCCAAGCTGCTGATCCAACGTGCAATCGGCTAATGCGGACGAACAGCCTCTTCGCTGTCAGTGTCGGGATGGCCCGGCTTTTCGTCATCCGAAACTTCTTCACCGGACGGAGCGGGCGCCTCGGTCAGCGCAATTTCGAGCACTTCGTCGATCCACTTGACGGTGCGGATATCGAGTTTGCCCTTGATGTTTTTCGGTATCTCGATGAGGTCTTTCGCGTTTTCCTCTGGAATCAAAACGATCGATATTCCACCGCGGTGTGCCGCCAGAAGTTTCTCTTTCAAACCTCCGATCGGCAGCACCTCACCACGCAAAGTGATTTCACCGGTCATTGCGACATCCGAGCGCACCGGAATCCTCGTCAGAGCCGAAACCAGCGTGGTACACATTGCGACACCGGCGCTTGGGCCGTCCTTCGGCGTAGCGCCTTCAGGGACGTGCACGTGTACGTCGTTTTTCTGGTTGAAATCGGGGTCGATGCCGAGCACCGAAGCACGGCTGCGCACCACCGTCATTGCCGCCTGGATCGACTCCTGCATCACGTCGCCGAGTTGCCCGGTGTTGATGAGCTTGCCCTTGCCGGGCACAACGGCGCTCTCGATCGTCAGCAATTCACCACCGACTTCGGTCCATGCCAGACCGGTAACCTGACCAACCTGGTCTTTGTCTTCGGCGCGCCCATAGCGGAACCGGCGCACACCGAGATATTTCAACAAACTACGCAGACCCACTTGAACTTTTTCCCTCTCGGTATTCAGCAACAGGATCTTGACTACCTTGCGGCAGATTTTTGCAATCTCGCGTTCGAGATTGCGTACACCGGCCTCTCGTGTGTAATGACGAATGATGTCGCTTACCGTTGTTTCGGACATCGAGAACTCTTCCGGTTTCAGGCCGCTGTTTTCCATCTGTTTCGGAATGAGATAGCGCGTCGCAATATGCAGTTTCTCGTCTTCTGTATAACCCGGGAGACGAATCACTTCCATCCGGTCAAGTAACGGTGGCGGAATGTTCAGCGAGTTCGCGGTACAGACGAACATCGTGTCCGACAGATCGAAATCGACCTCGAGGTAGTGGTCGTTGAACGTGCTGTTCTGCTCGGGATCCAGAACCTCGAGCAATGCAGAGGACGGGTCTCCGCGGAAGTCCATCGACATCTTGTCAACTTCATCGAGCAAAAACAGCGGGTTACGAGCTCCCGCGCGGGTCAGATTCTGGGCGATCTTGCCCGGCATCGAACCGATGTAGGTGCGCCGGTGTCCACGAATCTCGGCTTCATCGCGTACACCGCCCAGGGACATGCGTACGAATTTACGATTGGTGGCACGTGCGATGCTCTGGCCCAGCGAGGTTTTACCGACGCCGGGTGGTCCGACGAGACACAGAATCGGGCCACGCTGTTTCCTGACGCGATTCTGAACTGCCAGATATTCGAGGATCCGCTCTTTGACTTTCTCGAGCGCATAGTGATCTTCGTTGAGGATCGTTTCCGCCTTATTGAGATCTCTGAGGATTTTCGTGCGCTTCTTCCACGGCATCTTCAGCAACCAGTCGACGTAGTTGCGAACAACCGTCGCTTCAGCCGACATCGGTGACATCAGTTTCAGCTTGCCGAGCTCGGACGTGGCTTTCTCTTTCGCCTCCTTTGACATCCCTGCCTTCTCGATCCGTTGTTCGAGGTCGACGAGTTCGTTCGGCGCGTCTTCGATTTCCCCGAGTTCTTTCTGGATGGCCTTCAACTGCTCATTCAGGTAGTACTCGCGCTGGCTCTTCTCCATCTGCTGTTTGACGCGCCCACGGATCCGTTTCTCGATCTGAAGTACATCGATCTCGGAATCAATGAGGCCCATGACGCGCTCGAGACGAGGTCGCACTTCGAAAATCTCGAGAACTTTCTGTTTGTCCGAGAGTTTCAGCGCCATGTGCGCGGCGATCGTATCGGCCAGCCTTCCCGGCTGGTCGATACCAGCCAGCGAAGTGAGGATTTCCGGCGGAATCTTCTTGTTCAGTTTGACGTATTGTTCGAACAGGGAAACGACCGAGCGCGTCAGAACATCCATTTCGCGTTCGTCGTAGCCGGTATCTTCCGGTGGCACCTGATAGTGGGCCACGAAGTATTCCTCGACCGACAGTTCGATGACTTCAGCGCGTTCGCCACCCTCAACAAGCACTTTGACTGTGCCGTCGGGAAGCTTCAGCAACTGCAGGATCGTCGCCAGCGTCCCGATCCGGTACAAATCGTCGATTTCCGGCTCGTCTACGTCAGCTTCTTTCTGGGCGATCAGCATGATCTGCTTGCCCGAATGCATCGCTTCATCGAGCGCACGGATCGATTTGTCCCTGCCGACGAACAGCGGAATTACCATATGCGGGTACACGACGACGTCGCGCAACGGCAATACCGGAATCGTCTGGTCGGCAATCGTGGGCTGAAGTTGCTGTGTCGACACGCTAGATATTCTCCGTACGAGTAGATTCAACCCCGACGGTTATCGCGGGGACTCCAGGGGGTATGACCGCCTGCCCCCATACATGGATATTGGGGGCCCGGCCACCGATCTCAAGTGGCACTCATGCCGCGGTCTGGCAGCCTGTGTCCCTCCAAGCCGCTTACAAAGCCGATCCGGACCGGCGCGGTGAAGGTTCTTCCTCCACCTCCTCTGCCTTAGTTCCGACATCGGACTCATAAATCACATAAGGACTCGTTTCACCATTAACGACGGATTCGTCAACGACGATCTTCGTGGCGCCGTCCATAGACGGCAGGTCGTACATGATGTCGAGCAATACGTTCTCGAGAATGGTCCGCAAACCACGCGCTCCGGTCTTGCGAGCCATCGCCTTGTGTGCAATGGCGCCAAGGGCATCGTCGCGAAACTCCAGGTCGACCCCCTCCATCTCGAACATCTTGTGGTATTGCTTTGTCAAGGCGTTCTTCGGTTCGACCAGGATTTTCACGAGTGCATCCGCGTCGAGTTCATCGAGTGTCGCGACGACCGGCAAACGGCCGACAAACTCAGGGATGAGCCCGTACTTGATCAGGTCTTCCGGTTCCACGGTGTGAAACAACTCGCCGATCGAACGGCGGTCGGAGATGGACTGCACGTCGGCAACAAAACCGATACCACTCTTCTCGGAGCGATTCAGGATGATCTTCTCGAGACCCGCAAAGGCACCGCCGCAGACGAACAGGATATTGCCGGTATCGACCTGCAGGAACTCCTGCTGGGGATGCTTGCGGCCACCTTGAGGCGGAACCGACGCGATCGTGCCTTCGATCAGTTTGAGCAGCGCCTGCTGAACACCTTCACCCGAGACGTCACGCGTGATCGACGGGTTGTCGGATTTCCTCGAGATCTTGTCGATCTCGTCGATATAGACGATGCCTGTTTGCGCTTTGTCGACGTCGTAATCGCACTTCTGCAGCAACTTCTGAATGATGTTTTCGACGTCTTCACCGACATAGCCGGCTTCTGTGAGCGTCGTTGCGTCGGCAATCGTGAACGGAACGTTCAAAAGCCGCGCAAGAGTCTCGGCAAGAAGTGTCTTGCCGCAACCTGTCGGCCCGATAAGCAGAATATTGCTTTTCGCCAGTTCGACTTCGTCTTTGTTCTTGTCGCGTCTGCTGTTGCGCAGCCGTTTGTAGTGGTTGTAGACCGCCACCGAAAGCACTTTCTTGGAGCGGTCCTGACCGATGACATACTCATCGAGAACGGAGTTGATCTCACGCGGGGCCGGAAGCTTATCGCGGCCTTCCTCGGCGCGTTCCTCGAGCTCTTCGCGGATGATGTCGTTGCACAGTTCGACGCATTCGTCACATACGAACACCGACGGCCCGGCAATCAGCTTCCGGACTTCGTGCTGAGACTTGCCGCAGAACGAGCAATACAGCAGCTTGCCGTCATCGTTTCTACCGCGCGTGTCATCCGCCATAGTTCACCTCGAGCGCGCTAACCCCTGCCCTGCGGTCAACCGCAGATGCGGGCCCATTATATCGGGTTTCCGGCCCTGCGGGCGTGCGAAGGTCACGAATCGGCGGAATCAGTGACCTTCGGCATTTCACCGCGTCGCGTCAACACCGAGTCGATGAGGCCGTACTCGATAGCAGCCTCACCACCCATGAAGTTGTCGCGATCCGTGTCTTTCCGGATCCTGTCCAGTTTTTGACCAGTATGCGTCGCGAGAATTTCATTCAGACGATCACGCGTTTCGAGAACTTCGCGTGCGTGGATATCGATGTCGGAAGCCTGCCCCTGAAAACCCCCGGTGGGCTGGTGGATCATGATGCGCGAGTGCGGCAGACAGAAGCGTTTGCCCTTCTCGCCGCCGGCCAGCAGCAACGTCCCCATGCTGGCAGCCTGCCCAACGCAGATCGTGCTGACGTCCGGTTTGACGAACTGCATCGTGTCATAAACGGACAGCCCAGCAGAGACCGAACCGCCCGGGCTGTTGATATACAGGTGGATGTCCTTTTCCGGGTTGTCCGATTCGAGATACAAGAGCTGAGCGACGATCAGGTTGGACACGGTGTCCTCAACCGGACCGACGAGGAACACAACGCGCTCTTTGAGCAAGCGCGAATAAATATCATAGGACCGTTCACCACGCGCCGTTTGTTCGACAACGATAGGAACGAGATTCAACGCTTTGACATTACTCATTGTGACTCCTGTTCGAAATGCATCAGTTCCCGAAAACGAATCGGTTGGTCCGTCACAGTACCTTGTTCGATCAGGTAGTCAACGGCCTGGTCCTCGAGCACGATGTGCTCGAGCTGAGCTCGCGCTTGTTTGTCCGCCAGGTATGCACGGACCGCAGTTTCCGGTTCAGCGTAGCCTGCAGCCAGCTCATTCGCCCGCGCTTCCAGTCTCGCCTGGTCCAGTTCGATCGCGTTCGAACGCAGGACTTCCGCAATCAGCAATCCCAGACCAACACGGCGCCGCGCCTGCTCTTCGAATGGTTCGCGGGGTGGCAACGCGTTTTCGTCCCCGCCCATGCGGGCGGCCGCCTCGCGTTGCATGTGTTCGACCTCTTCGTCCATGAGCGATTGCGGCAGTTCGACCGGGTTGATCTCCAGCAGCTGGTCCAGGACTTGTCGCCGGATGTTGGAGCGGATGGTCTCGGCCATCTCACGTTCCATGTTGCCGCGTACGTCTGATCGCAACTGCTCGATGCCGCCCCCGCTGATACCAAAAGACTCGAGCAATGTCTCGTCAATCTCCGGCAACTTTCGTTCTGCCACACTGTGAGCTTTGATCTTGAACTCGGCAGTCTTGCCGACGAGATCGCGGACATGATAATCGTCCGGGAACACGACCTCGATCGTTCGTTCTTCTCCGGCAGTGATGCTGTTCAGACCGGACTCGAACGAAGCGAGCATCTGGCCGGAACCGACCTCGACGGAAACTTTCTCGCCACTACCACCTTCGAACGCGATGCCGCTGATCGTGCCGACGAAATCCACGATGACACGGTCCCGGTCCTCAGCACCACGATCGACTTCTACCCACTCCGCACGCTGCCAACGCAGGTTCTCGAGCATGCGGTCCACGTCGTCGTCGGTCACTTCGGCGACCGGACGCTCGACCTTGATGTCTGCCAGACCTTTCAACTCGATTTCCGGATAGATCTCGAAGGTCGCACTGTACTCGAGGTCTTTGCCGGGTTCGATGCTTTGGGTTTCGATCTTTGGTCCGCCGGCGGGTTGCAACGCCTCCTGCGTGATCGCACGTGCATAGGAAGACTGCATCAGTTCACTCAGTACTTCCTGGCGAACCTGTGCACCATAGTGCTGACGGATCACTTTCATCGGCGCCTTGCCGGGGCGAAAGCCTTTCAGCTTTGCGCGTTTACCCACCGACTTCAGCCGCACATCGATCTCGCGCTCGACATCTTCGGCCGGCAACTGCACCATCATGCGACGGCCCAGCGAACCGATCGACTCCACCGAAACCTGCATCTTCTTGTTCACCTCTTTTGCTGACCACGCACCGCCGTACGGGTTCTATGTACCTGGAACAAACCGACCCCCACACAGTTCTGGTGCGAAAGGAGAGACTCGAACTCTCACGGGATTACCCCACAGGAACCTAAATCCTGCGCGTCTACCAATTCCGCCACTTTCGCGTTGTACAGGCTGCACGCAAGGCGCACAAACTGAACGAATTATACCCTTTGGGGGTCCGCGCACGGCGGGGTTTGGTGGGGCATCAGGGACTCGAACCCCGAACCTACTGATTAAGAGACCCCTACGGGTTCTAGTCAATCGGCATCCGGCCGTGCGCGCGGCGGCACCGATGTTCAGCCCCTTCGACGTGTACGACGAGATCGGCTTTCCCGGGAGCATGCGCGCGCGCGGTACATTGATCGCTCGTTAGACATACAAAGGCACCGTAGATTACGTCGACAACACTTGCGTGACCCGCTCGGCGTTGTTGGTGAGGGTCCAGCAGCTCAAATCGGCGAGGAGATTGACTTGGGCCGTGGTCAGCTCGACCAAGTCGAGCGATTGCTCGGCGA
>JAZFZN010000030.1:0-9019 GCA_036475515.1 Gammaproteobacteria bacterium | reverse complement strand
ATGACCGGCGGACAGGCAAGGTTCGCGATCAGTTTGGTCACGTACAGCCGCGATCTGAAGACATTCAGCCGTGTGGCGCAGTTTCTCGCCGTGACGATGGCGCGTATGTTTGATGCACGCCCGCATTGGGGGAAACATTGTCCGCTCGGCGTGGCAGAACTCGGGGAGCTCTATCCGCGTCTTGCCGATTTCCGTAAACACTGTCGATCAGTCGACCCGCACGGTGTGTTTCGCAACGAGTTCGTCAGACATAAACTTGGCTTTGGGTTTGAAGATGATGCTGGCGGCGGAGCCGCTACCCGTTCTTCGCAGAGTGCAACGCCCCCGCTTTTTTCAGACCCCCCAGGCGAAGAGCGATGATTTCAGCGTTTTCGCACATCACGTTCATCAAGGATTCGAAAAACTCCGGGGTCATGGCCGGACTGATTGAGCGGGCCTGATCGAGCGCCCGACCGGCGTGTTCTCGGTCCCCGACGTACCCGAGCGCATTTGCATACTGCATCCATGCCGGCACAAAATTCGGCTGGGCGTCGACGCTTTTTCTGGCGAACTCCACGGCCGCAGTATCGATGCCTTCGCAGGTGCAAGCTACCGATTTGTGGTACAGCCAGTACGGTACGCCCGGATGATGCGGTGCAGAGCTCAACAAGCGGTCGACTATACGTTGTAGCTCTGCCAGGTGGCGTGGTTTTCCGGTTGCAGTCAATGGCCAACCGAGATAACCCCATGCGCCGAAATCAAACGGTGCGATTCTTACGGCCTTACGCAAAGCCGATAGCGACTTCTCGGTCTCCCCGAAATAAGCCCATGTACATCCGGACATCTTGATGACAAAAGGATCGCCCGGGGCGAAAGTGGTCGCGCATTCTGTAGCATCGAGCGCAATCTTGCGATCATCGGCAGGTGTGTTGCTGAGACCATTGATAAACCGTTCACCGAGAACAACACCGAGCGTCGCCAGAGCCGCATTGTAATTTGGATCGAGTTTGATAGCAGTGCGCAAGCAATCAACTGCATCGTTGATCGACTGCGACGTGTAATCGATAAGATACGCTCTGGCTTTCTGCACCAGGCCCCAAGCGTCGAGACTTGTCGTCGGACGACGGCGGGCTTCCATGATCTCTACCCGAAGTCGTTCCCCCCCGAATGCGCTGGCGATCGACTGAGCGATGCTCTGTACCACCGCAAAGATGTCGTCCAGGTCGCGGTCGTACGTTTCCGACCAGATTTGTGTGCCCGATTGGGCATCATCGAACTCACCAATAACCCGGATGTGATTGCCAGCGCAAAGCAAACTGCCCGAAAGAATGTAGCGAACGCCCAATTCACGCGCGATGTCTCGGATATTCTTGGTTGAGCCACGATATGCAAATGAGGACTGTCGTGCTGCGACGCGCAGCCGGTTTACCCTTGAAAGACTGCTGTGCAACTCTGCAGCGATCCCATCCGCAAGGAACGCCTGCCGTGGATCTTCCGACAAGTTCTCAAACGGCAACACGGCGACGGAAGCAGCGGCAGTATCCGCTTCCGGTGGCATCGCGGCGTCGGTGGCGCTTTCTTCTCGGTGGCCGGCCGCTTCATCGGCGTTCATGGGCACACGTTCGATACCCGAAGGCGTAATATCGAAAAGCCAGGCGAGCACAAGGGCGAACGGAAAACCGAGCAGCACGATCACAAGCACAAAGCGGAGAGACCAGTCAGGGAGCAAAAGCGCAGGGAAGACAACGTCGGCGACCTCGACCAGCAACCAACCGACGACAGCGTAGCCTACAGCCACACGTAATACGCGCCGCTTCGTTAGCTCGTGCAGGAATCTGGTCAGCGACTTCATGAATCCGGTTTTCGTGGACATTCGCGCATTTCTCCCGGAAACCGTAAGAATTATAGAGGATTACATGTCAGAAGCTTAGGCTGATTGGACTGTGTCTGCACCATGTGCCCAGGAGAAAGCGCGAATAGCCTGTTGGATGTGGTCAGCCGAGAATCTTCTCGCTTTCGTAGCGTTTTGCGGCGAGAAAGGCGAGCACCAAACCGAACAACAGCGTGCTGCCCACCGAAACGGCGACCCATGCGGGGTTCAACTCGTTGCCTTTGAGCAGTTCGGTGATCAGCAAATGTTGACTCAGTGACGGGATCGCCATCAGTTCGAGTTTTGCCTGAACCTCGTAGATCGAAGCGAAAATGATCGGAATCGTCGGTACGAGCAACACCGCCGTCAGATAGGTTTGTGCTTCCTTATAACTCTTCGTAAACGTTGCGACGAATGTCATCAATCCTCCGCCGAGCAGAACGAAGGGCCACGCGATCAGAAACACCTTCACTGCGACGTCCGGTCCGAAGTTTGCACTCATCCCGAGTTTTTCGAGTTGCACGAAGTTCAGACTGATAGCGAATGCCGCCAGTGTGATCATCAATGACAAGGTCATGAACAGACAGGTCGCGGCGAGTTTTCCGGCAAGAATCTGCGGCCGTCTGGCCGGCAACGCCAGTAGTGGTTCCAGCGAACCCCGTTCGCGTTCGCCGGCGGTCGTGTCGATGGCCATGGGCATTCCGCCGGACAACATTGCGAACAAAACAAAGTAAGTCATGATGCCGAGCACCAGGACGGAACGCCCCTGCGGTGTCGATACGTCGATGTCTTCGACCACGATCGGATGCGACACCAGGGGGCTGACCCCCCGCACCTGTAGACGCATCGCGCCGATCTTGTTGCTGTATCGCGCCAGCAGTCCTCGTGCCCGTGCGAGCTGCCTTTGTGCTTCGTTGTTCGAACGGTCGGCGACCAGACGTACGACCGCAGGTTCCCCGTCCCTGAATCGTTCGGCGTAACTGTCCGGAATCACGAGTACGACATCGTGCAAACGCGCTTTCACTGCATCTTCCGCTGATGGCGGCGCGGGCAGTATCGTTGTGTTGCTCTCTTGCAGGAACTGGATCAGGTTCGGTGCGAACTCCGCGCCGGACACGGGCAACTCCAGTGGTTCGTCGATTTTGGAAAGCGCGCGGTCGAGTTGGATGTTGATCAGCATCGCGAACAAAACCGGTCCGAACAGTGGACCAAACACCAGCGCCGACCATAGCGTCCTGCGATCACGCAGGTTGTCGAGGATTTCCTTTCTGAAGACGATCAGCGGCGAACGCATCATTCGAGCCCTTCCGCCGAACCGATGGCGGCGACGAATGCATCTTCGAGGTTGTCCTTGTTCGTGTGGGCACGAATCTCGTCCGGTGTTCCGGTCGCGACGACCTTGCCCTTGTCGATGATGACAATCGCGTCACAGAGCGCCGCGACTTCCTGCATCACGTGACTCGAAAACAACACGCATTTACGCTGGTCCCGAAGCTGCCTGATCACGTTGCGCAGTGCGCGCGTGGCCATGACGTCGAGACCGGTGCTCGGTTCGTCCAGCAGGACGTTGTGTGGTTCGTGCACGAGGGCGCGTGCGAGTGCTACTTTGCTGCGTTGACCGTGTGAAAAACCCTTCGTGCGCCGGTCCGCAAAGTCACTGAGATCGAGCAGTTCGATGACTGATTCGACCTGTTTGTCGAGTCTGTCACCGTCGAGTCCCTGCAGCCGACCGTAGTACGCGATGTTTTCGCGTGCCGTCAGTCGCGGATAGATTCCGGCAGGATCGGGCAACACACCCATCGTCGAGCGAGCAGCAACAGGACTGTTCAGAACGTCGTGTTGGTTGACGCTGGCTGTTCCGGAGTCCGGTTTCAGCAAGGTATAGAGGATCCGCAGGGTCGTCGATTTGCCGGCGCCATTTGGTCCGAGCAATCCGGTGATCTTGCCGTCCTCGGCTCTGAATGAAACGCCACGCACGGCCTTGACGTTGCCGAACGACTTGCGGACGTCGTCGACGACGATCACGGTGTGGGTCCCGAGAAAGTCAGAAAGAACGGCGTGGGTGCCTGTATCTCGAGACATGAAGAGTCGACCGCCGACGGATCGCCCGTGTCGAGAAACTCCGCCATCAGTCGCGGTGTGCAACCCAGCGGTGCGACACCATGTCCGTGGTCCGTCACAACGATGTGCATGTTGTTCGACAGGGTTTTTGCGGCTTGCACACCATTCGCCGCTGGCGTCACCGGATCGGCGCCACCGGACAGGATCAACACCGGCCGATCGGAAACCACGGGTGTTTTGAAGTCATCGTCGATAAGGCCGGCCGGCCAGTGGGCACACATAGCTTCCAGCAAGTCGATCATTTGCGTACCGAGATAGGTACCGGCAATCCGTTCGCGTTCTATGTTACTGATCTCATAGAACGGTGCGTCTTCGGTGCAGACGATCGCGTTGTGCATGCCATAGCTCAGAGAACGGACCATCCGGTCGTTGACCATGAGCGCCTGTGCGGCGATTGGTCCATAGTCACCCTGGACATAAGCCCGATGCAGCAACAGTGGCAACAACGCAACGGTGTCCGGGCTGTAACTCAGAAGACGAACGGCGGTGGAGAACGCCGGTAGTCCGAATTCAACGTTTTTTATTTCGGCGGTAACCGGATCAGGAAGTGTGACTTCGACCGGCGACGTGCTCAGCGTGGTGACTATCTCGTCGAAACCCTCTGGGAGTCGTGGAAATGCTGTCGCACATGCTGTATCCGCTTCGCAACGTTCGATCAGACGATCCAGCGCGGACTGTGCGTCGACGGCGATACCGGGTCCGAGTGCCAGATGCGATGGAGCCACACCATCGATGATCGCCGTCCGCACCCGTTCGGGGTAGCGACGCAGATAATGCAGAACGACACGTGTGCCGTAGGAAATCCCATAGAGATTCAGTTGGTCGATACCGATTGCATCACGCAATGCGTCGAGGTCGCGGACCGCAACCGAGGTCGTGTAATAACGCGGGTCGCCGGACAGACTGTCGAGACAGGATTCCGTGGCGGTAACGACGTTTAGTTCTTCGATGTCTTCGGTTTCGAGGACGGGGCACTCGAGTGCGTTCGATCGGCCCGTGCCACGCTGATCGACGAGCAGGATCGGACGTTTGCGCAACACGTGCTGAAAAGCCGCCGCCATGTCGACGAAACTCTCGGTGGCCGCCTGCCCGGGTCCCCCGGTTATGAATACGAGTGGGTCGGGTTCGGGATCACGTGCGAGCGATGCGACGCGGGCAACAAACAACTCGATGGTTTTGCCATCCGGATCATCCGGGTTTTCGGGCACGGTGAACCGGGCACATTCAGCCTCGAGACGGCGGATGTCGAGACTGCCCTTCAGATGACAGTCTTCGAATACTGGTTCGGCGGCCTGGGCGCCGGCCGCGCTGACCGCCAGCAAAACGATTGTTGCGACCGTGATGGTGTGAGCAAACACGCGGCGATACTGGCCTGAGGTAGCTGGAAGATCAACCGCTTATGAACGCATCTGGACATTCTGGTTATTTGCTGTGCAGCCGCATAAAATGACGCGCCCAGTTTGGGGTCAGACCCTGCTCCGACCCAGACCTGGCACGGCTCGGGTCCTACTCTGACCCGGGTCGGAGTTGGGTCAGACCCGGGTCAGAGCAAAGAGATGAAGCATCCGCAGCAATACGACGTGATCGTGGTCGGTGGTGGCCACGCCGGCACCGAAGCCGCATTGGCGTCGGCGCGCAGCGGTGCACGCACCTTATTGCTCACCCACAACATCGAAACGATCGGTCAGATGTCATGCAACCCGGCGATCGGGGGCATTGGCAAGGGCCACCTGGTCAAGGAAATCGATGCCCTTGGCGGTGTGATGGCCCGTGCTGCGGACCGTGCCGGTATTCAGTTCCGGACCTTGAACGCAAGCCGGGGACCGGCCGTACGTGCGACCCGGGCGCAAGCCGATCGTGTTTTGTACAAGCAAGCGATCCGCCGCTGCGTCGAAAACCAGCCCAACCTGACTCTGTTCCAGCAGGCTGTCGAAGACCTGATCGTCGAAGGTGATCGCGTTGCAGGCGTCGCGACGACAATGGGTCTGAAGTTCTTCGCACCTGCTGTCGTGCTTACCGTCGGCACCTTCCTCGGTGGAAAAATTCACATCGGCGAGTCCAACTATTCCGGTGGGCGGGCTGGCGATCCACCGGCGAACCGGCTCGCGACACGACTGCGCGAGTTGCCGTTTGCCGTCGATCGTCTGAAGACCGGGACACCGCCACGCATAGACGGACGCACGATCGATTTTGCGAAGCTCAAGGAGCAACCCGGTGACGATCCAACACCGGTATTTTCATTCATCGGCACACGCGAAGACCATCCGCGGCAACTGTCCTGTCACATCACACGAACAACTGAGAAAACACACTCGATTATTCGTGATGGTTTGCACCGTTCGCCGATGTACAGCGGTGCGATTCAGGGAACCGGTCCGCGTTATTGTCCGTCGATTGAAGACAAGGTCGTTCGTTTCGCAGACAAGCTGTCGCATCAGATCTTCATCGAACCGGAAGGTCTCGATACCCATGAGGTCTATCCAAACGGGATTTCGACGAGTCTGCCTTTCGACGTCCAATACGAGTTCGTGCGTTCGATCGAGGGTTTCGAGAATGCGCACATAACGCGGCCGGGCTACGCGATCGAATACGATTTCTTTGACCCCCGCGATCTGAACTACACGCTTGAAACCAAGTTCATCGACGGCCTTTTCTTCGCGGGGCAGATCAACGGTACGACGGGTTACGAGGAAGCGGCGGCCCAGGGATTGCTCGCAGGGATCAATGCTGCGCTGATAGTCCGCGGCGAAAATCCGTGGTGGCCACGTCGCGACGAGGCCTACCTCGGCGTACTCGTAGACGATCTGATCACACTCGGTACGATTGAGCCCTACCGGATGTTCACGAGTCGTGCCGAATACCGGTTGTTGCTTCGTGAAGACAACGCCGATCTTCGGCTCACACCTGTCGGGCGCGACATCGGCCTCGTCCACGATGAGCGATGGTCTGTGTTCGAAACGAAGCGCGATGCGATCGACAAGGAAAACCAGAGACTGTCGTCCATCGTCGTGCGACCGGGAGAACTGACCAAAGCCGAGACCGCACAACTCGAGAGACCATTGGGCCGCGAGGTCCGTGCGATCGAATTGTTGCGGCGACCGGATGTCGATTATGTTTCCCTGACCGGATTCGCTGTTGTCGGTAGTGCCGGGCTACCAGAACTTGTCGGTGAACAAGTCGCGCAACAGGTCGAGGTCCAGGCGAAGTACTCCGGCTACATCAAGCGCCAGGAATCGGAAATCGCAAAACTGAAGCGCCACGAAGAAACAGTTGTGCCGGACGATTTCGACTATGCGTCTGTACCGGGTCTCTCGAACGAAATCGTCGAGAAGCTTTCACGTGTTCGCCCGCAGAACATCGGGCAGGCTGCGCGTGTCTCGGGCGTGACACCCGCGGCTGTGTCGCTGTTGCTGGTGTATCTCAAAAAACATCGTGCGACTGGCGCGAACGTCGCCGCCTCGTGAACTTGCTATAGTCGCGTCTCACACGGATAGAGAACTGACGTGACTGTCGAACGCGTATACGACAATTTTTACAAGATTCCGCGGATCAGCGCTCAGGAACTCAGCGATGGCGGTGGACCGTTCGGTTTCGACATCACGACTGCACTTGAATTCGATTACCTGATCGAGAAATACCAGTGCGACGCTGTCATCGAAACCGGCAGCAACTACGGCGACACGACCCATTATCTGGCGCAGACTTATCCGCACGTGACTGTTGTTACCTGTGACGTTGTTGGCAAATACGTCGATTTCGTCACACGGCGTCTGAAGAACGCTGCGAACGTCATCATCGAGAAAGCCAGTTCGCCGGATGTCATTGCCGAGTTCAAGGATCAGTTTCGATGCCCGTTGTATTTCCTCGATGCGCACTGGTACGAGGACTGGCCGCTCGAGAAGGAAATGCAACTGATCAACTACGGCGTTGTCTGTGTTGACGATTTCGACATCGGCGATCGGCGTTTTGGTTTCGACGAGTACAACGGTGTGAAATGCGGTCCGCAAATGATTGAGCGTTTCAAAGACAAAATCGACGTCTATTACACGAACAATCCGAATGGCCCCTATCCATTGCCGTGTCTGCAAACCGGACGTCGTGGTGGCAAGGGTTATTACCGGCTGCAGTTACCGGACTACTTTCAGTACTCGAAGTACTTCCTGCGCGGACGGATCTGACGCTGCTACGCCTCATGACACACGCCAACCAAGCAGGCGGTTTGTGCGTCAATCTACGGGCTTGCTACTGGAAACTAGTCAGTGCCGAGAGAAGCCAGTATTTTCTCGTTTCCGGCGGGTCTTTCGACATCCGGGGTTACGGAATCCCCAGGGCAACAACCAATCCGGGATGGAGCAGTCTTTGAACCGTTTTTTTCTTTTTTTATCAGTTACTTGTACGCTTGTAGCCTGTACCGGCGAAGGCGGTGGCGAGCCTTCTGCGGCGAGCACCGGTATCGAGCTTCATCGCGGCAATGGTGCCGATCCGGGCACGATGGATCCGCATCTGGCCGAGGACGATTCGGCAACGGAGGTGCTGCGTGATCTGTACGAAGGTTTGATCGGCGAAAGCGTGAACTCCGAACTGGAGCCGGCCGGTGCCGTTTCGTGGCAGATCAGTGACGACGGACTCGAGTACGTGTTTCAGTTGCAACCGGAAGCCCGCTGGTCCAACAGTGATCCGGTGGTTGCCGAAGACTATGTGGCGGGGTTGCGCAGAACGGTAGACCCGTCGACCGCATCGGTGTACGCACAATTGCTGTCCCCGATCGTGAATGCGACGGCCATTACGGCCGGGGAGTTGCCGCCCGAAACGCTTGGTGTCGAAGCACTCGATCCTCACACACTGAAGATCACACTGGCATCGCTGACGCCCTATTTCCTGGGCTTGTTGACCTTGTCCCAGACTTACCCGATACACCGGCCTTCACTTGTGGAACATGGGGATCAATTCACGCGACCCGGGAATCACGTGACCAACGGGCCGTACAAGCTCGAGGATTTCATCGCACAGGCGCACATCAAACTCGTAAAGAATGAGCATTACTGGAAC
>JAZFZN010000029.1:0-9565 GCA_036475515.1 Gammaproteobacteria bacterium | reverse complement strand
GCAACACCACGCTCGACATAGCCGCCTGCGCTGTCCATGACGCGATAGCGCTCTCCAAAGACTTGATAGTGCGGCGGATTTCCGGTTGCCGGATAGCTTTCCGGACCAGTGTCTTCGGACGGAGCAGGTGGCGGTAAGGTCGAACAACCGGCGAGCACGACTAGGCCGAGCGCGACGACAACAGACCTAATAAACACGCTGGGCTACCTCGCCACCCAGATCATGCACTGCCATCGCATACAAAACGCTGACGTTGTACCGGGTGATAACACGGAAGTTGTGGAAACCGACGCGATGCTCCGGCTCGTGGCCGCCATCGAGTTCGAACAGAGCCGCCTTGTACCTGTTTCGGACGTCGGCGTCGAAACTGACACCGGCACGGCGAAGTTTGCCGGCGGTGCTGTTCAGTTTCGGTTTGGTCTGAACCAGATTCTCTGCAGCCGGTTCCGTCAGCACCGCATGGACGGCGACCGGTCGCCCGTGATGCCAGCCGTTCTCCTTGAGATAGTTCGCGACACTGAAGACGATGTCGTTCCAGTTGTTCCACAGATCCACGCGTCCGTCGCCGTCTCCGTCAACGGCATATCGCCGATAGCTGGACGAAATAAACTGCGGTGCACCCATGGCGCCGGCATACGAACCGGTTGGCATCAGCGGGTCGAAGCCGGATTCCCGTGTCAGCAACAAAAACTGCTCGAGTTCACCCCGGAAGAACTCGCTGCGTGGCGGATAGTCGAACGCCAGTGTGGCGAGGGCGTCGATCACCCGGTAATTGCCAGTGTTGTCACCGTATATGGATTCGACACCGAGGATTCCGACGATGACCGATGGCGGGACACCGAATCGTTCTTCGGCCGCTTCGAGCAACGCGGCGTGTTCGCGCCAGAACCGGATCCCCGCATCGACACGCTGCGGGGTCAGAAAGATCGCACGATAATCCTGCCAGGTTAGCGTTTTCTCGGCCGGTCGGCTGATCGCATCGATGACGGATTGCTTTCGTTTTGCCTGCGTCAGCAACTCGGTGGTCTCCGCGCAATCGAAGCCATGCTCCTGCGTCATCTCGTCGATGAACTGCTCGAGTGCTGGCAGGGAGGTGTCGTAAGCGAACGCCGGAAGCGTCGCGAACAATGCAGCCACTATCAGCCCGAACAATCGGGCAAGGCCCGCGCTGTATGTTCGCATATGAGATTCTCTATTTGGGCAAAAACTTCCGGTGTGTCTGAATCGACATCAGAATACCGAAACCGGCCATCAAGGTCACGATCGATGTGCCGCCATAACTGACGAGTGGTAGTGGTATGCCGACAACCGGCAGCAAGCCCGTCACCATTCCGGTATTGACAATGACATAAACGAAAAACGTGAGGCTGATACTGCCGGCCAGCAGACGTGAGAAAGTATCGCGTGCCTGCACGGCGATGTACATTCCACGCCCGATGACGAAAACATAGACCGCCAACAGGGCCAGCAGACCGAGCAGACCGAATTCTTCTCCCATCACAGCGAAAATGAAGTCGGTGTCCGGTTCCGGGAGAAACTCGAGTTGTGACTGACTGCCGTTGAGCCAGCCTTTTCCGAACAGACCACCAGAGCCGATTGCAATCTTGGACTGGATAATGTGGTATCCCGATCCGAGTGGATCGCTTTCCGGGTTCAAAAAAGTCAATACACGCTGTTTCTGATAATCGTGCATGTAGTACCAGAGCGCCGGGGCCAGTGCTACGCCGGCGGCCCCACCAAAAATGATCACGCGTGCACTCATTCCCGCGAGCCACGCGACGAACACACCGCTGGCAGCGATCAGCAGCGCGGTACCGAGATCGGGCTGTATCGCGATCATCAGTGTCGGAACCACCACAATCAGCAACAGAACCGCCAGCGCGGGCAGGTCCGGTGGCAACGGCCGGTCGTGCAAGTACCAGGCTGCAGCCATCGGCACAGCCAGTTTCATCAGTTCGGATGGCTGGAAACGCACCACACCGAGATCCAACCAGCGTTGCGCTCCCTTGCCGATGTCGCCGGTCAGCAGGACCAGTGTGAGCATCACGAGTCCGGCGAAGAAAACCCACGGCGACCATCGTCGCAACAGAATCGGTGGAAGCTGGGCAAAGACGATCAGTGCCGCGAATGCCGCGCCGATCCGCACCAGTTGTTTCATCAGCAGATCTTCTGAACGTCCACCGGCGGAATAGAGCACCACGAGGCCAATTGCAAGGATTGCGAGCAGACCTGCGAGCAAATGACTGTCAACATGAATCGCTTTCAGGAAGCGTGCGAGCAACTGCGGCGACGTCGCCTCCCGGTATTCGTATTGGTCGGCAAGCATCATGTTTCGTCAACCCCGAAATAGGCATCGAGTACGGCCCGTGCGACTGGCGCTGCGGTGCGGCTGCCACCGCCACCGTGTTCGACCAGTACCGCCAGCGCGATCTCGGGTTCGTCGATCGGTGCGAACGCCAGGAACAGCGCGTGATCGCGCAGGTGTTCGGGCACTTCCCCGCCATCGAATTCCTCATCCGGGCCTATTGAGTAGACCTGTGCTGTTCCGGTCTTTCCGGCGTAACGGTAGGGCGCACCGACCGCGGAACCCCTTGCCGTCCCGGTAGGCGCACGCAACACGCCTTCCATCGATTCGAGTACGGTGTCCCAGGTGTCGTCGGACAGCTGTACCGGCGGAAGACCTTCGGGCTCGATCTGTTCGAGCACTCCGTCGGCGTTTTCGATGGCCGACACCATCCGGGGCCGAAACGCTTTGCCGCGAGCCGCTAGGATCGCGGTCGCATGAGCGAGCTGCAGTGGTGAAGTCAGCATGTAACCCTGACCGATACCGGCGATGATCGTCTCGCCCGGAAACCAGACTTGATCGGCCCGGTTGCGGAACGCGTTCCGTTTCCATTCGCGTGACGGCAGTATGCCGGCCGCTTCTCCGGCGATTTCGATTCCGGTCTTCTCTCCGAGTCCGAACTTCGCCAGAAAATCGTGTATCCCGTCGATCTGGAGATCGCGTGCGAGTTGATAGAAATACACATCACAGGATTCGACGATCGCTTTACGCAGATCCGTACGGCCATGACTCCTCCAGTCCCGGTAACGATGCGTGTGGCCCGGCAATCGATAAAAACCGGGACACCAGATCGAGTCCTGTTCCGTTACTGTGCCTGTTGCAAGCCCGGCCAGCGCGAGCAGCGGTTTGATCGTCGAACCCGGTGGATAGGTGCCACGCAGTGCCCGGTTGAACAGCGGTTTGTCCGGGTCGGTGGAGATACGGGCATATTCATCGGCCGTCAGTCCTTCGCCGAACGGATTCGGGTCGAACGTCGGTGCAGACGCGAAAACCAGTACATCGCCACTGCGCGGGTCGATTGCGACGATTGCACCGGTGTGCCCTCCGAGGGCCGCTTCTGCTGCGCGTTGCAGATGGGCATCCAGTGTCAGTTGAATATTGCGGCCGGCCAGCGCGGATTCGTCAGGATAGGTGTCGAGTTCGCGGCCCTGTGCGTTCACCAGAACCTGTTTGTGTCCCACCTTGCCGTGCAGGATGTTTTCGAATGCCCTTTCGATTCCCAGCTTCCCGTTGTGGCTGGTTCCCGCGTAGGCAGCCTTGTCGAGCGTTGCCGCGTCTTCCTCGTTGATCGCCCCCATGTATCCGAGTGCGTGTACCGCGGTGCCGGACAACGGGTAGTAGCGGGCGAGTCTCGAGCGGATTTCAACACCGGGGAAGGATTGTCTTCGCACTGCAAACCGTGCCACCTCGTGGTCATCGAGGCGGAACCGCAACGGTATCGAATCGAAATGCCGACTGCGTGCGATGGTTGCGTGAATCCGCTCGAGGTCGTCGGGCCTCACCAGCCCGATTTCGACCAGCCGGGCCAGTGTTTCGTCGACATCCGACGTCTGTTCGGGCGTCAGCTCGAGCTGAAAGACCGGCAGGTTTTCTGCCAGCAGGACGCCGTCGCGGTCGTAGATCAACCCACGTGTCGGAGACACCGGCACGATTCGGATGCGGTTGCCCTGTGAAAGGGTCGAGTAGTGCTCGTAGTTGACGACCTGGAGACCGACGAGTCTGGCGATCAGCGCGGCGATCAACAGACCCCCGGCAACACCCGCGACGACCGTGCGGATCGCGAAAATCCGCTGTTCGACAAACGCCTCTTTGATGCGTAGTGCCTGAGCCATGATTTCAGGATGCCAGTCTCAATCGGCGCAGGACGCGTGTGGCGATCGGCCACATCAATGTCCCTGTCAGTACCGCTCCCCAGCGATACAGCGAAATATCGCCGGTACCCACGACACCATCGATCCAGAACAGCACAAACTGGTAGACGACGAGCAGCATCAGAATCGTCAACATCTGCTGGCCGAGCGGGAACACACGGATGCGCAAATGAAAGCGCATCGCGATGTACATGATGATGCACAAGGCCAGCGCATGTTGTCCCAGCACCGCTCCCTTCAGAGTATCCAATACCAGACCGACGACGAAAGCGACACCGAGCCCGACACGTTGTGGCCAGTACAGGGCCCAATAGAGCAGCACCAGCGCCGCAAAGTCCGGTCGGAACGGCTCGGCGGCAGCGGGCAACGGGACGATCGTCAGTGCCAGTGCGACGACAAGGCTGAGCGCGGCGGTCCAACCCTTGCGTCGTGGTGATGTCACGGTTCGTCTCCGTCTTCCGCCGACAGGGATTCCGTATCCGGCCAGATCAGAAGGACTTCGCGTACGCGCTCGAGGGCAGCGGCCGGTTCGGCACGTACGTTGGCATAGGGTTGTTCCTGACTGCGTTCGATTTTGGTGATGGTCGCGACCGGATAACCGGCCGGAAAACGTCCGCCGAGACCGGATGTAACGAGCAGATCACCTTCGAGTATGTCCGCATTGTTTGGCAGGAACGGCAAAGAGAGTTCCTTGGGCAATCCGGTACCGAATGCGATGGTTCGCGTGCCATTTCTCAGGACCTGTACCGGCAGCGCGTGATCCGAATCGGTGATCAGGATTGCTTCGGCGTCGAGCGGGCCACTATTGACGGTCTGGCCGACCACCCCGAACGCATCCACCAGTGCCTGTCCATCGTAAACGCCATCGCGCGTGCCTTTGTCGATGACGATCTGTTGTCGGTTCGGATCGAGGTCGACTGCCAGGATTCCCACGATGCGTACGCGGTCGGGTAGCTGCGCAGACGAATCCAGCAAGGCGCGCAGCCGTGCGTTTTCTGCTTCGACCGCAGCAAGACGTTGCAGCCGCACGCGATTTTCGATCTGTTCGCGTTTGAGTGTGCGGTTTTCATCGAGCAGGGCGGCGCGCGTTGTCAGGGATTCGATGGTCCAGTCGGCGACCCGAAACGGCAGGTCGACCGCAAGGCGTATCGGATAGACCACAACCGTGAGCACGCTGCGTATGGCGTCGAGGGCGCCACGCTGGTGATCGAGCACCATCAGTGCGACCGAAAGCACCGTCCACAATACGAAACGGGTGAGGAGGGAAGGGCCCCGGTAAAAAAGCGGCTTGGGTCGGCTGTATTTCAGGGCGGGCAAGACATGACCGTCGTTCGCTATTCGATGGCAAACATATCCGGTCCGTGCTCATCCATCAATTCGAGCACGCGCCCACCGCCACGGGCCACACAGGTCATCGGGTCCTCCGCAATCAGGACGGGCAGGCCGGTTTCCTCGGTTAAGAGTTTGTCGAGATCCTGCAGCAGGGCGCCACCGCCCGTCAGCACGATTCCTCGTTCCGCCACGTCGGCGCCGAGCTCCGGTGGCGTCTGTTCCAGCGCGGCTTTGACCGTACCGACGATACCCTGTAGCGGTTCCTGGAGGGATTCGAGGATTTCGTTGCTGTTCAGCGTGAACGAGCGCGGAACGCCTTCGGACAGGTTGCGTCCCTTCACCGAGACTTCCCTGACCTCCTGTCCGGGATAGGCCGACCCGATCTCGTGCTTGATCCGTTCCGCAGTGGCCTCGCCGATCAGTATGCCGTAGTTGCGGCGCACGTAGTTGGTGATCGCTTCATCGAACCGGTCGCCACCGATCCGGACCGAGGCCGCATAGACAATGCCATTCAACGAGATGATGGCAACTTCAGAAGTCCCGCCACCGACGTCGAGAACCATCGAACCACGAGGTTCGTGTACCGGCATGCCGGCACCGATTGCCGCGGCCATCGGTTCTTCGATCAGGAAAACCCGGCGAGCGCCCGCACCTTCGGCCGATTCGCGGATCGCCCGGCGTTCCACCTGGGTCGATCCATACGTGACGCAGACCAATACCCGGGGACTCGGCCGGAAAAAGCGGCCGCCGTGTGCCCTTTTGATGAAGTACTGCAGCATTTTCTCGGTGACGGTGAAATCGGCGATGACGCCGTCTTTCAACGGACGGATGGCCGTGATGTTTCCGGGCGTCCGCCCGAGCATGTTCTTCGCATCGAAACCGACGGCCTGGATGATCTTGCCGCCGCGACCCTGTTCCTCCCGGATTGCGACGACCGACGGCTCGTTCAGAACGATGCCCTTGCCGCGGACATAGATCAGTGTGTTGGCAGTACCGAGATCGATTGAAAGATCGTTGGAGAAAGAACCGCGAAGGCTTTTGAACATCCCGTTGTTCTCGATGATAAAAGGGTAGCCTGGATAAACGCGCCCGTACTCTAGCAACGGGTGGAAGATTGGGCAAGCCGAGGTGTATTATTACGCGCTTTGTTTCCGGGGCCGTGTGTCGGCGATGTCATTCGACCGCAACGAATTTGAAAATCTTGCTTTTCTGGCGCGCCTCGATGTCGGTGCAGAAGAGATGGACGGGCTCGTCGCCAATCTGACCCGCATCATCGATTTTTTCGAACAGCTTGATCAAGCCGATACCGAAGGCGTCGTACCGATGGCGCATCCGCTCGACATGCCGCAACGCCTGCGTGATGACATCGTGACCGAACAAGATCGGCGCGCGATGTACCAGGGAAACGCGCCACAGACAGATGCCGGCTTGTACCTCGTACCCAGAGTGATCGATCGACTGACCGCGAACGAATAGCGGCGATCGAACAGCCCAAGAATCGGACAGACGACTGATGCACAGCAGAACGCTCGCCGAGTTGTCGGCGGCGCTTCATGAACACCAGATCTCGAGTGAGGAACTCACCCGGCATTTTCTCGGCCGCATCGAGCGACACGACGAAATCCTCAATGCGTTTGTTACAGTCGCTGCTGAAGGCGCGCTCGCGTCAGCCCGGGATGCGGACAAAAAACTCGCGTCGGGCGACGCCGGACCGTTGACCGGCATTCCGATCGCCCACAAGGATCTTTTCTGCACAACTGGTCTCAAGACCAGTTGTGGATCGAAGATGCTGGACAATTTTGTCTCACCTTATGACGCGACAGTCGTCGAGCGTTTGAAACACGCCGGAAGCATACTGGTCGGAAAGACCAACATGGATGAATACGCGATGGGTTCGTCCAACGAAACGAGCTACTACGGCGTGGTCCACAACCCCTGGGATACAGATCGTGTACCCGGCGGTTCTTCCGGTGGGTCGGCTGCTGCCGTGGCTGCGGGACTTGTTGTCGCGGCGACGGGTACCGACACCGGTGGATCGATCCGACAACCGGCCGCACTGACCGGGATCACCGGTCTGAAGCCGACCTACGGTCGTGTTTCACGCTGGGGCATGGTCGCGTTTGCTTCCAGTCTGGATCAGGCCGGCACCCTGACCCATACCGCCGAGGATGCTTCGCTCCTTCTTGGTGTGATGGCCGGGTTCGATACGAGGGATTCGACGAGTGTTGATCGTCCGGTACCGGACTACCGCGCTTCGCTCGAGAAACCTCTGGATGGCATGCGTGTCGGTGTCGTCGACGAGTTTTTCGATCCCGGTCTCGAAAGCGGGGTCGCAACATTGGTCGAACAGGCGATCGACGCTTTCAAAGGGCTGGGTGCTGACGTCGAACGCGTCCATCTTCCGAACCTTGGTCTTTCGGTACCGACCTACTACGTCGTCGCACCGGCGGAATGCTCGTCGAACCTGTCGCGCTTCGACGGTGTGCGTTTTGGACATCGTGCCAGCAAACCGAAAGATTTGCATGATCTCTATTGTCGTTCGCGTGCCGAGGGCTTCGGTGATGAAGTCAAAAGACGTATTCTGACCGGAACCTACGTTTTGTCAGCCGGCTATTACGACGCGTACTACCTGAAGGCGCAGAAAGTTCGGCATTTGATTGCAGATGACTTTAAACGGGCTTTCGAGAAAGTCGACCTGCTAATGGGGCCAACGACACCGACAGCGGCGTTCGGTATCGGTGAAAAGACCGACGACCCGATCACGATGTATCTGAATGACGTCTATACAATTGGAGTCAATCTTGCTGGCTTGCCGGCGATCTCGGTGCCTTGTGGCTTTGACGCCGGTCTTCCGGTCGGGCTGCACATCATCGGAAACTATTTCGATGAAGAGCGTATTCTCAACGCGGCTCACATGTATCAGCGTGAAACGGACTGGCACAACCAGCGGCCCGAGGCGTTTGCCTGAGCTATGAGTTGGGAAACAGTCATCGGTCTCGAGATCCATGCTCAGCTCAACACGACGAGCAAGATCTTTTCCGGATCAGCGACGCAGTTCGGCGCTGATCCGAATACCCAGGCCAACCTCGTCGACCTGGGTTATCCGGGTGTGCTGCCGGTATTGAATGTTGAAGCAGTCCACAAGGCGGTGCGTTTTGGGCTTGCTATCGGGGCAGAGATCGCGTCACGTTCCGTTTTCGCACGCAAGAACTATTTCTATCCGGATCTTCCCAAAGGCTATCAGATCAGCCAGTACGAACTTCCGGTCGTACTAAAAGGACATGTCACCATCACGCTCGACGATGGAGTAACGAAAACGATCAGTGTGACGAGGGCTCACCTCGAAGAAGACGCGGGCAAATCGTTGCACGAAGATTTTCTCGGTATGACCGGGGTCGATCTCAACCGTGCCGGTACGCCGTTGCTCGAGATTGTCTCTGAACCCGATATACGTTCGGCCAAAGAAGCGGTCGCGTATATGAAGAAGATACACACGTTGGTGCGCTATCTCGAAATCAGCGACGGCAACATGCAAGAAGGATCACTCCGTTGCGACGCGAACGTGTCGATCCGACAGATCGGTGCAACAGAGTACGGTACGCGGACCGAACTCAAGAATCTGAACTCCTTCCGCTTTATCGAACGCGCGATCAACTATGAGATCGAGCGACAGATCGACGTGTTGGAAGGCGGTGGGACCGTGGTCCTGGAAACGCGTCTATACGATGCTGATCGCAACGAGACGCGTCCGATGCGCAGCAAAGAAGAGGCGAATGACTACAGATATTTTCCCGACCCGGATCTGCTGCCACTCGAAATCAGCGAAGACGTGGTCGAGGGGATTCGGGCAAGCCTGCCCGAACTACCGGATGCGAAATTCTCGCGTTTCCAGGATTCGTATGGCTTGTCCGCGTATGACGCCCGTGTGCTGACCGCCAGTCGGGAATTGGCCGATTACTTCGAAGCTGTGATTGCTGCCCTGGGCACCGAAGACTACAAACTGGTTGCGAACTGGGTG
>JAZFZN010000028.1:0-2942 GCA_036475515.1 Gammaproteobacteria bacterium | reverse complement strand
CGACGTCACAATGCCGATTGCAGTGGTTTTACCGGCTCCGTTCGGCCCGAGTAACGCGAAAAACTCACCCTCGGAAACGGTCAGATCGATGCCCTTCAGCGCTTCGACGCCGTTCGGGTAGGTCTTTCGCAGGTTCTCGAGTACCAGTGCGCTCATTTGGTACGCCACACGCGGAAGCGGGAAAGCATAGCACGCAGGACTCGCGTTCAGCCTGGCAGAACCGCCGCTTTGTGACGGGCTTCTTCGGTTAAACTGCCGGAACTTTGCAGAGCAACGGGAAAGTGCCGGAAAGACTCCAGAACATCTTTGCAGGCTCAAAAGCGGACCGGCGTGGCGAACGCCGCCGGGACCGCGCGTGGGTTGACGAAAAACTTGCGGACCCGCGGACTCGGTTCGTCCCTGTCTGGCGCGAGAACAACCTCCTGACGACCGGCGACAACCCACGTGCGGTCTTCCTGAAGCTCGAAGACATCGGCGAATGGTCTATGGATGCGACGCCGCCGATACTGCTCGGTCGCTTCCAGGGCGTGCACCATTTCGCTGTCGGTCTCGACGCCGACAGAGAACCATTGAAACAATGCGGTGCATTCCTGAACCTGCACCGCTGCGGAAGCTTGCTGCCGTTCGATGAAGCGAACCTGCTCGCCTATGCACGCGGGATGGTTTTGTGGAATGAACGATGCCACTACTGCAACTGTTGTGGTTCACCCACCGTAAGCGCCAACGCGGGCCACATCCGTCAATGTACGAACGCCGACTGTCAGGCAGAACAATTTCCACGCATCGACCCGGCGATCATTGTCCTGGTTGCTGACGGCGACCGTTGTCTCCTTGGCCGACAACCGGGTTGGCCTGAGGGCGTTTATTCGACGATCGCCGGCTTCGTCGAACCGGGTGAAAGCCTCGAAGACGCTGTCGAACGCGAAGTTTATGAAGAGGCCGGTGTCGGCGTTATCGATATCCGTTATCACTCGTCGCAACCGTGGCCGTTTCCGTCGTCATTGATGCTCGGATTCACCGCTATCGCGACGAGCAACGAAATCACAATCGGCGAAGACGAACTCGAAGACGTACGCTGGTTTACACGAGAACAGATAGCCTCGGGCGATCTCCGTGTTCCGTCTCGTGTATCGATTGCATATCGCCTGGTGGAAGACTGGTTTGACGACGGCGAGCACGGCCGTCTGGCCGACCTGCAACGGTGAGTCTTCCGGCTGTTCCTCAGGAGTCCCGGGATTCATGTGTTTGCTGACATTTGCGTACGATGTGCATCCGGACTACCGGTTCGTGTTCGTCGGAAACCGGGACGAGTTCTACACCAGGCCGTCTGAACCCGCACACTTCTGGGAACAACACCCGGACTTTCTCGCCGGCCGGGACTCAGAAGCCGGCGGTACCTGGCTCGGCGTCACCAGAAACGCACGTTTCGCGGTGGTTACAAACTACCGCGAGCCAAGCGTAGAGCCGAAGAAAGCACAGCGTTCCAGAGGTCTGCTGGTCACGGGGTTTCTGACTGGTTCGGCCACGGCAGCAGAATACGCCGCAGAGGTTTTCACAAAAGGGGACGCATACAACGGTTTCAGCCTCATCGTCGCCGATTCAGATGCTTGTCTTTTCCTGTCCAACCGCGACCCGGCGGGTCCGCGACAGCTGGGTGCCGGTGTTTACAGCCTGTCCAACCACATTCTCGACACACCCTGGCCGAAGGTCGAACGCGCAACGAGAAAAATGCGCGAGTTCATTGCGGCTGACGTTTCGACTGACGCCCTGCTCGATCTGCTCGCCGACACGAGTGCCAGTGACGAACCGTTGCAACAAACCGGTCTCGAACCTGAAGTGGAACGCGCCCTGTCGTCCATGTTCGTCGTAACACCAACTTACGGCACACGTTGCACCACGGCGCTTACGATCGGTAACGACGGGCAAATACAGTTTGCGGAACGTTCGTTCGATGCGACTGGCAGTGCGGCCGGTGAGAAACTGTTCGTGTTCGATGTGAAAGAAAGCCTGACCAGCCGATGACGAACCGCGTACCGTTCGGAAGCTGGCCATCACCGATCAGTGCCGCCGATGTCGCCGCTTCGAGTGTACGGCTGTCCCAACCTCGTTACTTTGCAGACAAGTTGTTCTGGCTTGAAACACGACCCGACGAAAACGCGCGCCGGGTCATCGTCATACACACGGCTGGCGAAACGCAGGATCTTTTGCCGGCTCCATACAGTGCACACAGCAGGGCACATGAATACGGCGGTGGTGACTACGTGTCGGACGGCAAACGTGTCTGGTTTGCGAACGACGACGATCAGGCCATCTATGTACTCGAGTCCGATACGGTCGAACGGCTGACCGAGCCTGGCGGACGTCGTTACGCAGACCTTTTGCTCGATGCCGAAAGAGATCGTCTGATCGCCGTTTCTGAGGACCACACCGAACCCGGCGAAGCAAAGACCACACTGGTCACGATCGGACTTCGGGACGGATCGATCGGGACACTGGCCGAAGGCGCCGATTTTTACTCCAGCCCGGCACTGAGTCCGGATGGCAGGCATCTCGCATGGTTGTCCTGGAACCACCCGAACCTTCCATGGGACGAAACCAGGTTGTTCCTGGCTTCGATCACGTCTGACGGATCGCTCGGTGAGGGGGAAAAGATCTGCCAAGACGGCGAGTCTGTATTTCAGCCCGAGTTCGATTCGAACGGCACACTACACTTTGTCTCAGACCGCGACGAATGGTGGAACATCTATCGCCGGGAATCGGGCACCACGAAACAGATCACCCGCGACGCCGGCGAGTTCGGTCGGCCGCAGTGGGTGTTCGGTATGCGCAGCTATTCTTTCTGTGGAGACCGAATCGCGGCCACGCGCACCGAGAATGGCCGCTGGAACCTTTCAATCGTCACCGACCACGGTGTTCAGGACATCGGTTTACCGTTCACCGTC
>JAZFZN010000027.1:0-3249 GCA_036475515.1 Gammaproteobacteria bacterium | reverse complement strand
CAATCCGGGTGCGACACGAACGCGCATGCGTGCAGCCGCTTATCCGGCTGAGGATCCATCGACATTGAAAACATCCGAAGAAGTCGTCGGCCCATACCTTTATCTGCTCGGTCCCGACAGCCGCGGTGTCACCGGCCAATCCATCGACGTGCAGTAGCTTTCGCCCGCGCTGGTCTGCGGCCGCTAGTCCTTTGGTCTCTGAGTCGTCATCGCGACTGGCTCCTGTTGCAATCAGCTCAATGAAGTTCGCAGCGCACCACGGCAGCAAGTGACGGAAGTCACTGTGTAGTACACGGTAGCTCCTGAGCCCAAAGGACATATCAGCCACAGACCTCAAGCTCACCGGAAACGATGAGTTCGCGGTAACGATGACGGGGTGTGTGGTGGATCTCATCGAGCGTCCTGTGCGAGGAGCGCGCCAGGGACGGCGTTTGAGCGACGAGCACGGATTCGAGCGAGCCAAGGACGGCGAGCGAGATTAAGCGAGAGGAGATACCACCACACACCCCTGCCACTCGCACACCGAGATTGCGCAAGAACCGTTTTGGTCTACAGGTCGACGAGTTCGACGTCCTGTTCGGACAGGCTTTCACCGAGAAACACGCCACCGACTTTGGCAAAACGACGTGGGCTGTCCGTAGCCAGAAAACGCGTGCTACCGGGTGAATCGCTCGACCGATTCAAACCGCGACGTTGCAACTCTTCGTCGACGAATACGGCAGTCGTTTCGGCCGAATCGACCAGCGTCACGTCGTGGCCGGCGACTCTTCCGATTGTGTCGGCAAGAATCGGAAAGTGTGTACAGCCGAGGATCAGACAGTCCGGTTTTTCGTGATTGGCGAATAACGGTTTGAGATAGCTGTCCACGACCGCTTCGACTACTGAACCATCGGTCCAGCCCTCCTCCGCCAGTGCAACCAGCAGTGGACACGCAGCGACGGTGACGAAGGTTCCCGGACAGTGATCAGCGATCGCGCGTTCATAGGCGCCACCACGGGCGGTACTTTCGGTCGCAACGACAGCGATATGTCCGTTGTACGAAGCGCGGCACCCCGCGAGTGCTCCGGGCTCAACGACACCGGTAACGGGCAAGGGCGCGTAGTTGTCTTCGAGATCGTCGATCGCCACCGCCGACGCCGTGTTGCAGGCGACGACGAGGTACTTGATCCCGCGATCAACGAGCAGACCGGTCGCCTGACGTGCGTAACGCCGTACCGAGACCGCACTGCGTGTCCCGTACGGGACACGAGCCGTGTCCCCAAGGTACAGCAGGTTTTCGCACGGTAGGTGCTCTCGCAACGCACGCAATACAGTCAGACCACCGACCCCCGAGTCGAAAACTCCGATCGGGGCGTCGGGCTTCACTTCGTGCGACACGTCTTGCGCGCTGCTTGTTTCAGCGCCGCTACTTCGGCTTCGCTGAGTTCACGCCATTCACCACGGCGCAGTCCACGCTCGAGCGCGATGGGTCCGTAGCGCACGCGAATCAGACGACTCACCGGAAATCCAGCCGCTTCCCACAAGCGGCGTACCTCGCGATGGCGCCCCTCGCGCAATGTCACCGAAAACCACCGGTTGGCACCACTACCACCGGCCGCCGTAACAGTCTCGAACGCCGCAGGGCCATCGTCGAGAGAGATGCCCTGACGCAACTCGGAGAGCGCCGCGTCGCCGGGCTGACCAAACACGCGTACCCGGTACTCGCGTTCGATTTCGGCCGACGGATGCATCAACGCATTCGCCAGTTCACCGTCGTTCGTAAACAACATCAAGCCGTCGGTGTTGAAGTCGAGTCGGCCGACTGAAACCCAACGTGCGTTTTTTTGTCGCGGCAGATGATCGAACACCGTCGGACGCCCTTCCGGATCGGTTCGTGTACTGATTTCCCCCGCCGGTTTGTTGTATGCGATGACACGTAACGAACGACCCGCGGGACGGATATCCAGACGGCGACCATCGAGTTTGACGGTCTCGCGACCACTGATCCGGACACCAAGCTGCGCGGGTTCACCGTTGACGGTCAGACGACCCTCACGAATCCAGCGTTCAACCTCTCTGCGAGAACCGAATCCCGCCGCGGCCAATACTTTCTGGACTCGTTCAGGCATCCGCGCTGTGGATCGGCTCCGGCGCTTCTTCCCGCGATTCCTCATCCGGCGTGTCCTGGTGTTCAGAACCGTCAGCCGGCCCGACCTGCCCGGATTCCTCGGTTCGGGCTTCCGGCTCCAAAGGCAACAAGTCCAGTTCGACTTCGAGCCCCTCGAAGTCTCGAATCTCGGCCAGCGTCGGCAGTTCATCAAGTTTCTTCAGATTGAAGTAGTCGAGAAACTCCTTCGTGGTGCCAAACATCGCAGGACGCCCCGGTACATCGCGGTGACCGACGACCCGGATCCAGTTGCGTTCCAGCAAAGTACGAATGATGTTCGTGGACACGCTTACACCGCGGATATCTTCTATTTCTCCACGCGTAATCGGCTGCCGGTAGGCAATCAGTGCAAGCGTTTCCATCAGCGCATGCGAAAAGCGTGGCGGTCGCTGTTCCCAGAGGCGGGACACCCAATCCGTGTACGTCATGCGCACCTGGATACGAAAACCGCTGCCAACTTCTTTGATTTCGATTGCCCGGTTTTCGTAGTCACTTTCCAGAAGCTGCAATGCTTCACGGATTTTCTTTTTGTCCGGACGTAACTGGTTTCCAAACACCGCCTGCAATTCGTCGACGTTCAGCGGCCTGCCTGCCGCAAACAAAGCGGCTTCGACAATAGTCTTGATTTCCTGTGTATTCATTGGAACTAGAGATTAACTTGCTCGTTCTCGCTCGCTTTCTTCGAAGTGGCGTTGCGCATGTAGATGGGTGCGTAAGGTTCGGTTTGCACGATCTCGACGACTGATTCCCGGATGAGTTCAAGGATCGCCAGTAAGGTCACAATCACGCCCATGCGCCCTTCCTCGGGACGGAAGAAGGACACGAACTCTATGAACGTCCCGTCTTCAAGCGATGCCATCACATCGGACATCCGCTGCCGTACTGACAATGCTTCCCGTTGAATGTGATGGTGCGAAAACATTTCTGCCCGGTGCAACACTTCCCGAAACGCAAGCAACAGCTCTTTCATCGTCAACTCGGGAAGAATGTGTATGACTTTCCGGTCGACGACCTCGACGTCGGCCGGTGCGATGTCGCGATCGAGACGTGGCAGCGATGCGATGTCTTCGGCCGCTTTCTTGTAGCGTGCGTATTCCTGCAGC
>JAZFZN010000026.1:0-6027 GCA_036475515.1 Gammaproteobacteria bacterium | reverse complement strand
GATTTGCGAACAACACATCAGATTTTTTGGCGAACCGGCCCCGATGGATCAATACTGGTTTCTGACCATGGCCGTGGGCAAGGGCTACGGTGGGCTTGAACACCGTGCTTCTTCGAGCCTGTTGTGCAGGCGCGACGAGTTGCCGCTGTCCGGATCGAAGATGACCAAGGCGTACCGACGTTTCCTCGGTCTGGTCAGTCACGAGTACTTTCACAGCTGGAACGTCAAGCGGATGAAGCCCGCGGTGTTCAGTCCATATGAATTGGATGCTGCGACCCCCACCGAACAGTTGTGGATCTTCGAAGGCATTACGTCCTACTACGATGAGCTGGCCTTGTTGCGCAGCGGACTCATTGACACGAAAGCTTATCTCGAGATGCTCGCGGAAAACCTGACACGTGTGTATCAGACACCGGGGCGGACGCGACAGACGCTGGCTGAGTCGAGTTATGACGCATGGATCAAGTTCTACCAACGTAACGAGAACTCACCGAACACCGTAGTCAGCTATTACACGAAAGGCGCGGCGACTGCGCTTGTACTCGACCTGCAGGTCCGCCGGGATACGAGCGGAAACAAGTCGCTCGACGACGTCATGCGTGCGATGTGGCAGGGATATGGGGACGGCCGCGGTGTTCCGGAAGGTGCTTTCGAAACCCTGGCCGAAGACGTTACCGGCCTGGATGTGCAGGACTACTTTGACAAAACCGTCCGGTCGACCGAGGAAATTCCACTAGAAGAGTTATTCGACAGCGTCGGGGTCAAAATGACCTTACGTGCGGCTGATTCGGAACTCGGTACGCGATCCACTTCGACTGCTGCCAAAACGCCACCGGTGTTCGGTGCCCAACTGTCGAACCGCAACAATCGCGTCATCTTTCAACATGTGTATGACGGTGGCCCGGCCCAGACCGCTGGTATCGCGGCTGGCGACGAGCTTATCGCGATCGACGATTTGCGTATCAACACTGAAACATTCAAACGACGCATGCGTTGTTGCCGTCCCGGCGATCGCGTGTCGGTGCGTGTGTTTCGTCGTGACGAACTCATGTGTTTCAAAGTGAAACTCGGCAAACCACATACGGATGTCTGTCGTCTGCGTTTCGACAGCGATGCCGATGCGGACACACTCGCACACCGAGCGGCCTGGCTCGAAGGAACACTCGCTTGAGATCCTGCTGGTTCGTTTTGACAACATTGTGCGCGGTTTCAGCTGCATACGCAGACGTTCTTGAAACAAAAACATTGCCGGCACTACCGGAGCCGGTCAGCAACAATGCAGTCGCGGTTCTGACAGATGCCGATGGCACGACCTTGTTCAGTTTTCTCGGACTTGGTGCAGGCAAGACCTGGCGTGATCCCTCCTCGAAGGCCTTCGTCCTCGCGCCCGGGGCAGAACAATGGCGAGAACTACCGGATGTTCCCGGCGACAAAGGTCGCCTCGCCGCTACGGCGGTCGAGGTCGGTGGTTCGGTATACGTGTTTGGTGGCTATACGGTTGCGGAAGACGGAAGCGAAGAATCGGTCGAGACCGTGCATCGTTTCGATCCCGGGACAGAAACTTATTCGTTGATGAACCCGATGCCGGTACCGGTCGACGATGCCGTATCGCTCGTCTATCTGGATCGCTACGTGTACCTGGTCAGTGGCTGGCACGCCTGGGGCAACGTCAATCTCGTTCAGTTGTTCGATACCCAGACCAATACCTGGCGCCAGGCAACACCATACCCGGGTGTACCGGTGTTTGGTCATGCAGGTGGCAACGTCGGGGAGGCTTTGGTCGTCTGCGACGGTGTAAAAATTGTGCACACGGTCGATGAAGATCGAAGCTTCGAAGCCTCCGACGAGTGCTGGTTGGGACGCATTCACGCGGACGACCCGAGCCGAATCGATTGGTGGCCTTTGCAAAAGCACCCCGGCAAACCGCTATACCGCATGGCGGCTACGGGAACGACGCACAGCGGTGGTCTGATCCTTTTCGCGGGTGGCAGCGACAACCCGTACAACTACAACGGCATTGGTTATGACGAAATCCCCTCGTCGGGTTCGGATCGAGTATTCGGGATCTCTATCCAAGACATGGAATGGATCGAACTTGGCCAACTGCCAAGTCCTACGATGGATCACCGGGGTTTGCTGCCAGTTGGGGACGGTTTCGTCATCGTCGGTGGCATGAGTAATGAACAACAGGTAACGGACGGCGTCATCAAGTTTTCCATCCCCTAATGAACGTTCATGACTCCTGAACGTTCAGCTCTGCTTCGGCTTCTTGGTGGTGCGGTGTGTATCAGTTTTGCACCGGTCTTTGTGCAACTCGTCAACGTGCCGCCCACGACTTCCGCCTTTTATCGCACGCTGATCGGTGGTTTCGCACTCATCGGTATTGCGATTGTCCGAAAGCGCAGTTTCGCGGTCGGTCCGAAAACATTCTGGGCTCTGGTACTTGCCGGGCTGTTGTTCGCTCTCGATCTCGGTATCTGGCACAGAAGTATCACGCTGGTCGGACCGGGTCTCTCGACGCTGCTTGCGAACTTCCAGGTATTCATCCTGGCATTGGCAGGCGTTCTGATTTTTCGGGAGAAACTGCGTTGGGAACTGTTGCTCTCGATACCCGTCGCCATCGTCGGTGTTTCGATGATTGTCGGGTTCGAATGGCAATCCCTGACACCCGAATATCGCACTGGCGTGATCCTTGGTCTCCTGACGGCGTTTTTCTACGCCAGTTACGTATTGTCTCTGAGACGTGCACGAACCATACAACCGCGTCGGACCGGCGCCATCGTTGATGTCGCATTGGCGTCGGTATTCAGTACTTTGTTTCTTTATTTGGGTGCCCAACTGACCGGAGAATCACTCGCGATCCCCGGTGGCCGGGACCTGTCATTGCTGATTGGCTATGCAATGGTGACACAGGTTGCCGGTTGGGTACTGATTTCTTCGAGTCTGCCGATGTTGCCCGCGTCACGCGTTGGGCTTGTGCTGTTGTTGCAACCGACGCTTGCGTACCTCTGGGATGTCCTGTTTTTTGATCAACCGATGACGCCGATGAAGCTCACCGGGGCCGTATTGGCGCTGGGGGCGATCTGGCTCGGTTCTCGCAGTCCGTCGTCAGACCATCAAACGCAGACGACCCGGCAGAACCTCGATGTCCAGTGAACTCATCCGGCGTGTTTCGCCGTCTATCTGAACCGGCAATTCTGTTCCTGCACGGATGCGCACGTGACGTGAAGTTTCATGACGCACGATGTCAGTTCCCATGTGGGTGCCACGCATGACTCTCGGTACGAACTGTAACGCCTTGAGCCGTGTTACGGCATCGGCGATGACTACGTCCAGTACACCGTCGCGGATGGACGCTGGTGGTGCGATCCTGAACCCGCCTCCATAGCAATGGCCGTTGGCAACGGCCACCAGTGTCACCGGTTGCACGATCGAACCGTGGTCCCATTCGATCGATACATCCGTTGTATCGACACCATCGACGAGACATCGGGCCAGAGCGGCGACATAGACCGGAAATCCTTTGAGCCAGCGGATGTCTTTTGCGATCTCTACGATGCGTGCATCGAGTCCCACGCCGATACCGTTGCCGAAAAACGTGTCGTTGCAGCGACCGATGTCGACATGAACCTGTTGATCACGAACGATTCGTTCGCAGGCGCTTTTCCAGTCCAACGGAATACCGGCCGCTTTGACGAAGTCATTGCCGGTACCCACCGGCACGACACCGAGGGCCGCATCGCTGTCCTTTGAAACGATGGCGTTGATCGCTTCGTGGACGGTGCCGTCGCCACCGGCGACAACAATGCGTTTGAAACCCTCGTCGATCGCAGCGGCGACGCTTGTATGGACACCCCCCGGTTGATCGCTGAATCGGGTCTCGATGCGGTTGCCCCGTCCAAGCAAACGGACGATGTCTTCCGCAGCCGAGGCTGCCCGACCGCGCCCGGCGGCCGGATTGACGATCAGAACCAGACTGTCGGCGGAGGGTGACAACGATCGATCCCTGACTGTCAGTGCTGCTAGAATCGCTTCGTCTAACAGCGTGTCGCCAGTATGATCGAGCTCTTGATAAAAGTCGTCATCGCCTACCTTATCGGTTCGATCAATGGCGCGCTCGTGCTGGGCCGCTTCTACCTCAAAGGAGTCGACATCCGCGAGGAAGGTAGCGGTAATGCTGGTGGCACGAATGCGTTTCGTTCACGCGGTCCCATGTTTGCTGCTGGTGTCGTCGCGATCGATGTACTCAAGGGGTTCATCGCGGCCGGTTTTCTTCCTGGGTTGTTCCGCCCGGACGCCGGTATCGGCGGCATGGATCTGGCAACAGTTGCAGCGTTTTGCGGTCTCGCAGTGATCATCGGCCATTGTTATCCGGTCTTTTTCGGTTTTCGTGGTGGCAAAGGCGTTGCAACATTGATCGGTGTTCTGGCTGCGATCTCACCAGCTGTTTTACTTGTGATGCTCGCGGTCGGGATACTGACGTTGTTGCTGAGCGGCTATGTGAGTCTCGCATCCATCGTCGGCACAGCCGCGACCGTACCCGCATCGTTGTTGTTCCTTCCGATCAGCGGTGGTTGGGCGGTGTTCTGGTTTTCTGTTTTTGCGACCGCCCTGATCGTGCTGACCCATCGGGACAACATGCAGCGCATGCGCGACGGTACCGAAGGCCGGTTCGAATCCGTATGGCTGATGCGCCGGTAGCCACAATCTGTCCAGGCGATCGTAAATCTGCTTCCAGTGACACCTGTCACCATCTATGAGCATTGATCGATTTCTCGCACTGCTCGCGGACGGGCGGTTCCATTCGGGCACGACCCTTGCCGGCGAACTCGGCATGTCACGTGCTGCGGTCTGGAAACGTGCATCTGATCTCCGTGAACTCGGTCTCGATGTTCATGCCGTACGCGGCAAAGGCTATCGGCTGCACTCGCACGTCGTTTTGCTCAATGCGGACAGGATCCGGGAAAGGCTGTCGAAGCCGACCCTTGATGCCCTTGACAGCCTCGTCGCAGAAACGGTTGTCGATTCGACGAACGCACGCCTGATGATGAGCGACGTGCCGCCGGCCGGAAAGGCGCGTGTCTGTCTCGCCGAATATCAGACTGCCGGCCGGGGGCGACGCGGGCGGCACTGGCAGGCGCCGTTTGGTTCCGGGTTGTGTCTGTCGATCGGATACAGTTTCGCGGATCTGCCCGCCGACATCGGTGTACTCAGTCTTGCCACTGGTGTTGTCGTTGTCGAAGCGCTGGCTCGCGAAAACCTCTCAGGTGTCGGTCTGAAATGGCCGAACGATATTATCTGGCAGCGTCGCAAGCTCGGTGGCGTTCTGGTCGAACTGCGTGGTGAAGCCGGTGGTCCGGCCTATGCAGTGATCGGTGTCGGTATCAACACCGCGTTGCCGCAGTCGGTTCGCGATGCGCTCGAAGCCGGGGACTATCGGGTTGCCGATCTGAGCGATATAGCGGGTGCGACACCGGACCGGAACGTGATCGCTGCCGCAGTCATCGATCGGATCATACAGATGCTGAAGAACGTAGAAACCGTCGGTTTTGCGGACTCGATAACGCACTTCCGACGCTACGATGTTCTGAAGGATGAACCGGTAACGGTCCGGTTTGGCGACGAACGCTTCGAGGGCGTTGCTGCCGGTGTCGATCGGACCGGTGCTTTCATATTGAACAGTGCCACCGGCAAGCGAACGTTCTCCGGTGGAGAAGTGACGGTCAGGACAGGCAAATGATCCTGCTGCTCGATATTGGCAACAGCACGCTGAACTGGGGTTGGCTGGGCGACGGTGAAATTGTGAACAGCAATTGCGTCGACCACGATGGAGATTTCTCTGAAAAAACACTGGAAGGGATCGACACGGCCGAACAAGCGGAGCGTGTGTTGTGCGTCAATGTGGCCGGGGAACAGGCACAAGACATGGTCGAGAGCTGGAGTCGTTCCGAACACGGAGTCGAGTGCGAGTTCGTCGTTTCCGAAAAACGGAACCACGGTGTCACGAACGCGTACGATGATCCCGAC
>JAZFZN010000025.1:0-12294 GCA_036475515.1 Gammaproteobacteria bacterium | reverse complement strand
GGATCCCAGCGAGCATGTTTACTGTGATGTTTGCGGTCGGGCGTTGTGTCGGCTGGGTAGCGCACTGGCGCGAGATGATCGCCGACCCGCACCGACGCATCGGTCGCCCACGGCAGATCTATATCGGTGCCCCACAGCGCGACTACATCCCAGTCGACAAACGCTGATCAACCTGGCTCGGGCGGCGGTAGTACCTCTCACTCAAACTCGGCATACCCCTTTCCGCGTAGTCGAGATCGAGTAGGAGGAGATACCGCCACACACACCCTTACAGAGGTAAGCCGAGTTTGAGTAAGGGCACTCCCCGCGGACCGAACGTTTATGGGGCAAACGCCTGGAAGAGCAGACACCCGCACACCCTGTGAAGGTCAGCGGATGATTTTGACGAGGTCGCCGGTTTTCGGTTCGCCGTCTGGGTACAGGTCGTTTATCAGCCGGTGTTGCTGCACAGAGTAACGCGGAATCGGTGCGCCTTCGGCAAGTTGTTCGATAGTCGTACCGTCGCCTGCACTGACGATCTGGATCTGTACCGGTCGCGCCTTGTCATATTCTTCTTCTTCGAGTTCACGGAGGCTCTTGGCGCTGCCGACGAAATACGGATCGTACCGATAAGCCTCAGCCTTGTTCTTTGCGGCGCCGGAAAACACGTAGACAAAGTTGTTTGCATACACGACCGAGTAGCGCACCGAACGATTGCCGTAGGGTGACTTGGTGTTCGGTGCTATGGCCGTGTATCCCTCATACCCGTCTTCGGTCAGGAAGGACTCGCCGTCTTCCAGTGCACCGGGTTGTACACGTGTCATCATGAACCGGTGGGGACTCAGCGTCGCATTCGGTAATGGTGTCGCGCGCACCTCTATCGTGGCGCTATTGTGGGGTGCAACGACGAGCAGACGATCCGGGTAGTTTTTTGTCTGCCAACCGGGCGGGAATTTCATCGCGGTACCGAGGCCGGAGTGATAGAACGTGTTGCCACGTATCACTCCGTCGCTGCCTTTCGGCCCGAAAGCAAGGCCATTGATTTTCGACAGGTACAACGCCCGGTTGTCCTGGCGTTCGTGGGTCGAATATGCAGACGCTGATTCGATTGCTCCCTGCAGTCGCGTGTCCTGGTCCGGGTGTGTCGAAAACACCCCGTGGTACACGCGGGGGTCACGGTTCTCGGCCTTGGCGCGTTCGACCTCGAACTCTTCCTGATGCTTCAGTACACGCACGACGTCGATCATCGCGTCCGGCGAGTAACCGGCGCGTGCCAGGTATTCGGCACCGAGAGTGTCCGCCTCGAGTTCCATCTCGCGTCCATAGCCACGGGTCAGTGCAGCACCGGCGTAGCTGGCCGCCTGGCCGACGTAGGAGCCACCGAGTATCGTCGCCGCAGTCGAACCAACCGTCGACATCATGCCCTGGCTGTGTTGCTGCACCGAGTGGCGTGCGGTGACGTGTCCGATCTCGTGGCCAAGCACGGCTGCCAGTTCAGCCTCGTTGTTCAGATAGGCGAGCAGGCCACGACTGACATAGATCCAGCCACCGGGCAGCGCGAAGGCGTTGACGACTTGGCTGTCGACGACCTGGAAGTGATATTCGATGCCGGGGCGGTGACTTAGCGCCGCTAGGCGCTGACCGACGAGACTGACGTAAGCCTGTAGTTCGTCGTCGTTGTAGGTGCGGAACTGTTTCGCGACTTCCAGGGCTGTCTCCCGTCCGATCTTGATCTCTTTCTGTTCGGACATGAGCACGAAGTCCTTCTCTCCGGTCGCCGGGTTGGTCGCACAACCCGAGATCCAGAGAGCTGCCAGGACCGGCAGAATGCCTCGCAAGACTGTCGCTAGACGCATGAAGCTCACCTCAAACCGTTTATAAACCGGAATGCCAGGTGCGGCAAGCGCACACGAAAAGGGCGCCAGCTGCGCCCTCGCGCACACGACGATCGGGTGCTGTCAGGCCGAAAGGCCGTACTTGCGGCGGAACTTGTCGACGCGACCACCGGTGTCCATGATCTTCTGTTTGCCCGTGAAGAACGGATGGCAGCGCGAGCAGACCTCGATGTGCAGGTCCTCGGACAGCGTCGAACGCGTCTCGAACGTGTGACCGCATGTGCACGTGACGTTTATCGTGTGATACGCGGGGTGAATATCCTTCATCGTCCGACCTCGAGCGAGCCAGGGCTCCGGGAAAAAGGCGCGCCATCCTAGCGGGATTCCGGTTGACTGACAAGTCCGCAAGCCGGTTCGATGCGCTCCGCACCGGAACACACTCCGGAATTACTTTGGACCGGGTGGAGTTGTTGCGGTTCCGTGAGACAAAACATCACCAAGCTTGCGTAAGCATCGGAGATTCGAGCGCTTTTGCCTTTATCCACAAATTCTGTGGAAAACTCTGTGGATGCTTCGATGACAATTCAGTGAAACAGCGAAAATTATCACGCCGTAGTCAAATTGGCGAAAAACTCGCCAACTCCGTTTTCTTTTAGTTTTCAGACACTTAAGTATCAGCCGCCGGTTCACCAGGTGGCGCATGCCCGAGACTGAGTCTTAAATGCACCCCGCAGGCCCTGTTGTGCATAACTGTGTCGCGATCCGGCCGGGCGGAAATCGAAAAAACCGAATCAGAAGAAGGATTTCGGTCACGCGCGGGGGTATCTCAGGCTGATTTCGGGGCCTCGAAGCCGCTCTGAAGTCGCGCCGCATCGCTCCCCGCCGGGACCGGTTCGGGCAGAAACATCGACTGCAGGTCGTTCAGGAACCGAAACCCTAACGGGCTCGCACGCCAGCGTTGCCGGTCGTGTTCGACGAGGCCGCGGGCCAGTGCTGCGCGCAATGGAGACTTGATCGACGAGCGACCCAACCCCGTGCGCGCTTCGAAGAAGGCTTCATCGAAGCCGTCGGTCAGACGCAGGGCATTCAAAGCGAACTCGAACACGAGGTCGTTCTCGTCCAGACTGCGGTGTTCGACAACGCAAGCGTCGCTACCGGCATGCCGCGTGTAGTCGCTCGGGTGACGCGCCTTGATGCGACGCTCGACTCGCCCCGTCGACTGATCGGTCAGTTTGCCGTGTGCACCGGCGCCGATACCGAGATAGTCGCCGAATTCCCAGTAATTGCGGTTGTGCACGCTTTGGGCTCCGGGGGCTGCAAAAGCGGAAACCTCGTACCGCGTGTATCCAGCTGCGGTCAGCGTCTCACAACCGTCCATGTAGATCTGCCAAAGCAGATCGTCGTCGGGTAGTTGTGGCCGTTCGTGCCAGAACAGGGTATTCGGTTCGATCGTCAGTTCGTACCACGACAGGTGCGGCGGGTCGTACTCCAGCGCCGTCACGAGGTCGTTGTGCGCTGTTTCTTCGGTCTGTCCGGGCAAACCGTGCATCAGATCGATGTTGAAGCGTCCGTATCCGGCGGCCACGATGTCGTCGATCGCACGATGCACATCGGCGTGTCCGTGAATGCGTCCGATCGCTTTTAGCAGGCCGTCGTCGAAACTTTGTGCACCGAGTGAGATACGGTTGATACCGGCGTCGCGGTAGGCGGCGAAATCGCCGTGTTCGATCGTGCCGGGATTGGCCTCCAGTGTGACTTCGACGTCGGAGGCGAGCTTCAGCGTGGTTGCGACGCTGTCCAGGAAACGCCCGATTGCGGCGGCCGAAAACAGACTCGGTGTCCCGCCACCAAAAAACACACTGACGATCTGGCGCTCTTCTGCACGGCCGGTTTCCGTACTCAGGTCCGCCAGTAATGCCGAAAGGTAGTCGTCTTCCGGCAGTGAGCCACGCAATGCATGCGAGTTGAAGTCACAGTACGGACACTTCGCGACACACCAGGGCAGGTGCACATACAAAGACAATGGGACCGAAGGTCCCTCGCCTTCGGCTCGGGATGGTTCAGAATGTTGTTGCATCGAGTTGTGCCGCCAGTTGTGCAAGGGCACGACCGCGGTGACTGATCCGGTTTTTCTCCTCCGCCGCGAGTTCTGCCGCGGTGCGGCCGAGTTCGCGCACAAAGAACACTGGATCGTAGCCGAAACCGTTCTCCCCTTTCGGCGATTCGGCGATAACGCCGTGCCAATGGCCTTCGCAGAGCACCGGCGCCGGATCGTCGGCATGGCGGACCAGGGCGATGACACAGACAAAACGTGCGTCCCTCGAACGTTCACCCTGGTGCAGTTCGGACAACAGCTTTGCTACGTTTTCCGCGTCGCTGGCGTCTTCGCCCGCATAGCGCGCTGAACGGATGCCGGGTGCGCCACCGAGCGAGGCAACCTCCAGACCTGAGTCGTCGGCCATGGCCGGCAACGACGCATGGCGCGACGCGTGACGAGCCTTGATCAAAGCGTTTTCGACAAATGACAATCCTGTTTCCGCGACATCCGGTACGTCGAACGCGCTCTGAGGGACGATTTCGAACGGCTGTGTTTCCAGTACGCGTCGGATCTCAGCCAGCTTGCCCGCGTTCGAGGTTGCCAGAACCAGGCGTTTCATCGTGAAAGGGGTACGGCAAGCGCTTCGGTTTGCAGACGAATCAGTTCGCGGATCCCGGAGGATGCGAGGTCGAGCATGGCATCCATTTCATCGCGCCGGAACGCGTGTCCTTCGGCCGTTCCCTGTATTTCAACGAACGCACCGGCGTCATTTGCGACGACGTTCATGTCGGTTTCGGCTTCCGAGTCTTCCGGATAGTCCAGATCGAGCACAGGCGTGCCCTTGTAGATGCCGCTCGACACGGCTGCGACCCGGCCGTGCATCGGGTCTTGTGCGAGGCGTCCGTTTTCGGTGAGCCAGCCGATGGCATCCGCCAGTGCAACATAGCCACCGGTGATCGATGCGGTTCGTGTTCCGCCATCCGCCTGGATGACATCACAGTCGATTGTGATGGTACGTTCGCCGAGCGCATCGAGGTCGACAACCGCCCGCAATGAACGACCGATCAAACGCTGGATTTCCAGACTGCGTGCATTGGAACACCCACGTTCGCGCTGCACACGCGTGTGAGTGGAACGGGGCAGCATGCTGTACTCCGCTGTTATCCAACCACGGCCACTGCCCTTGAGGAACTGCGGGACACGTTCTTCGACACTCGCTGTACATAAGACTCTTGTGTCGCCGGCCGTGATTAGGACGGAACCTTCCGCGTGTCGCGTGAAAGCGCGCGTCAGTTGCACCGGACGCAGTTCGTCATTCGCACGACCGCTCGGGCGCATGTCAGTCTTTGTCGGGAGAAACGCGTCGTATCGCAGCCGCTGTCGTGTTGTCCGAATTTGGTGCCGCTGCCGCTACTGCGTTTTCGCACAAGGCTTTGAGGTTTTCGGGCAGCGTTCCGTCCTGGTCGCTGAATGCTTCGGTAATGGTTGATTCGTCGAGCGGGCTCCACAGACCGTCGGAACAGACAAGCAGGACGTCGTTGGGACGCAGATGCCGGTCCGTGGCGACGTCCATCAGTGGTGGTGCAGTGCGACCGCCGAGACAGGACTCGACGAAATTGCGCAACGGGTGCGCAGCGATATCGTGTTCGGCGATCAGACCGGTTTGCAGCAACATCTCGACATGGCTGTGGTCGCGCGTGCGCTCCTGTACGCTGCTTTCTCGCAAGTGATAAACGCGACTGTCGCCGATGTGCAGCCAGTTCGCATAGTTCCCCTGTACCAGACAGGCTGCATAGGTCGCGCGTGGCATCAGTTCGACCGGAAGATGCGCACCGAGACGTGAAACAGCCATGTGTGCCTGGGCTGCTGTCTGTTCGAGAAACCGCGACGGGTTCTCGATCGGGAGTTCGGCTTTGGCGAATGCATCGAGGGAGGCTCCGAGGGCGTGCTGGGCCGCAATCGCGCCCTCAGCGTGACCACCGAGTCCGTCCACGACAACAGCGAAGACGGCGCCTTCACGCCGTTCGATACCGACGGCGTCCTGATTCTCCTCACGGTGGCCGACCAGGCTCGTGATCGCTGTTTCGATGTGCAAATGGAATCCTGCGTTCTGCTAGAATCGGCCCGCCGCCGTTTGCTCAGAGTATATGCGCGTCCGGGCGTCCTCGCAGCCGGCTCTCGAACCGAGAAAAGGGGGCGGATTTGTTTTCCTGGCCCGTTTCGGGACCGCCCTCTGTAGACAGAAACAGACCGAAAATAAATCTGTCCCCTTTTTGAAATCAGAGATTTCCTCAGCATGGTTTCCAGCATGACCGGGTTTGCACGCAGCGAAGATACCAGCGACGGCGCGATATTGATCTGGGAACTTCGTTCGGTCAACCACCGCTATCTCGAGCTGGCGTTCCGTTTGCCGGAAGAATTCCGGAGCGTCGAAGCGGCCTTCCGCGAACGCCTGTCTGCGTCGATTCGTCGTGGCAAAGTCGATGCCGTGTTGCGTGTTCAGAATACCGGAGCCAATGCTGCAGATCTGGAACTCAACAAGGAACTCGCAGCTACGATCGCGGCACACGCGAAAACGGTTGCAGCCGAACTGAACAACGACAATGATCCGGACCCGATGTCCATTCTGCGTTGGCCCGGTGTCGTTACGGAGAAATCGCCGGATACCGAATCGCTGTTGCCCGGCGCGGAAGCAGCACTGGAGATCGCCGTGGGGAGTCTCGCCGCGGCGCGCAAGCGCGAAGGCGAACGTATTGCCGGGATGATCGAAAGTCGTCTTGCTGCAGTGGAAACCATCGTCGCCGAGGTGCGTGCACGGCAAACGGAAGTACGCGGGGCGATCCGTGAACGACTGACGAAGAAACTGGAACAACTGCTCGATTCACCAGATACGGAACGGCTGGAACAGGAAATCGTCTTACTCGCACAGAAGAGCGACGTCGACGAGGAACTCGACCGTCTGGACAGCCATGCCGCGGAAGTGCGTACCGTATTGCAGAGCGACGAACCGGTCGGTCGTCGTCTCGATTTTCTGATGCAGGAGTGCAACCGCGAAGCAAACACACTCAGTTCGAAAGCGGCTGATACAGAAACGACCAATGCGGCGGTCGAGTTGAAGGTGCTCATCGAACAGATGAGAGAACAGGTGCAGAATGTTGAATGAGCCGGCGCGTGGGCGTCTGTTCATCATGTCCGCTCCGTCCGGGGCCGGCAAAACCAGCCTGGTCAAGGCGCTGAACGAACGGTATCCGGGCGTCGTTTTTTCGGTGTCGTATACAACGCGGCCACCCCGTCAGAACGAAACCGATGGCGACGATTATTTCTTCGTCGACCGTGACCAATTCGAGGAGCTGATTGAGGACGGCGAGTTTCTCGAGCACGCTGAGGTGTTTGGACACCTTTACGGAACCAGTCGCAGTCATGTCGATGGGCTGCTGGAAGCCGGCAAGCAGGTGATTCTGGAGATCGACTGGCAGGGCGCACGCCAGGTGCGTGCAGTGATGCCCGAGGCCATCAACGTGTTCATCCTGCCGCCGTCGGTGGAAGAGCTGGAACGCCGTTTGCGTGGTCGTAGCACCGACCCCGAAGAGGTTGTCCAGAGACGCCTTGACGAGTCGCGGGACGACATCCGTCACTACGACGAGTTCGACCACGTGGTCGTCAACGACGATTTCAACACGGCGCTGGCGCAGCTCGAAGCCCTGGCCCACAACCCCGAACAGCACACAAACCGCCCCGATCTCAGATCATTTGTCGCCGACCTGCTGGTCTGATCGGGCCCAGATGCCGTAGACTATCCCGTTCTGTCTGTTGAATGCCTATAAGGAGACCCAATGGCGCGGATTACCGTTGAGGATTGTATGGACCACGTCGATAACCTGTTCGAACTCGTGTTGACGGCGTCGAAGCGTGCGCGTCAGATCGCGAACGGCGCGGACCCGCTGGTCGAGTGGGAGAACGACAAGCCGACCGTCGTCGCACTGCGTGAAATCGCCGACGGCGTGATCACCGCAGACGTGCTCGAAGACACGCCGGAAGAGGAGATCGAAGCAGAACCGGAATCATTGGAGGAACTGGTTCAGGCTCAGATGCCGGTGCCGTTGATCGGGGCCAAGTAGCGGCATCCACGACGGAAGCATCAAATGACGCATGGACTACGCAGCTTCCATACTCGGACGATTCCCGCGCAGAGATGCGACGGGAATCGCTCAGCTACGTAACCAGCTCTCTTCCTACCTGTCCCCGGACGCTGTCCAGGAAGTCATCGAAGCTTATGAGTTCGGCGCCGCCGCCCACGAAGGGCAGCGGCGGCGTTCCGGTGAACCGTTCATTTCCCATCCGGTAGCGGTCGCATCCATCCTGGCGGATCTGAAACTCGACCAGGACACGATCATCGCCGCGTTGCTGCACGACGTCATCGAAGACACGCCGACCGGCAAAGAACAATTGTCGAAACAGTTTGGCGACCGGGTCGCCACGCTGGTGGACGGTGTCAGCAAACTGGATCAACTGAAGTTCAGTTCGCGTGCCGAAGCGCAGGCGGAAAGTTTCCGCAAGATGATGCTGGCGATGGTCCAGGACATCCGTGTGATCATGGTCAAACTCGCCGATCGTTTGCACAACATGCGCACGATGGATTCGATGCCGGCCGACAAGCAACGACGCATCGCACGCGAGACGTTGGAAATCTATGCACCGATCGCAAACCGGCTCGGCATCAACAGCATCCGTCTGGAACTCGAAGACCTCGGATTCAAGTATCTCTACCCGATGCGCTACCAGGTGATCTCTGGCGCATTGAAGCGTGCGATGGGCAATCAGCGTCACCTTGTGCGCAAGATAAGACCGGCTATCGAGAAAGCGCTGAAACAACGCAACATCGAACCGCGTGTACTGGGTCGTGAAAAACATCTGTATAGCATTTACGACAAAATGCGTCGTAAACGCAGGCCGCTGGCAGAAATCCTGGACGTATTGGGTTTTCGTATCGTCGTCGATTCAGTCGACAACGCCTACCGGACATTGGGTGCTGTGCACGAGTTGTACAAACCGATGCCGGGCCGGTTCAAGGATTTCATCGCAATTCCTCGTGCAAACGGCTATCAGTCGCTACACACGACCTTGTTTGGTCCAAAAGGGCTTCCGGTCGAAGTACAGATCCGCACCGAAGAGATGGATCATGTTGCTGAGTCGGGTATTGCGGCGCACTGGCGGTACAAACAGGCGGATACATCGGGAGTTGCCGCACAGGCGCGTGCACGTGAGTGGTTCAGTGGCCTGATGGAAATGGAGGTCGCTGGAGACTCCGAAGAATTTCTCGAAAGCGTCCGTGTCGACCTGTTCCCAGACAAGGTTTATGTGTTCACACCGGACGGCGACATCAAGCGTTTGCCACGTGGGGCGACCTGTGTCGACTTTGCGTATGCCGTCCATACCGACATCGGCAACCGTTGTGTGGCCGCAAAAGTGGACCGGCGACTGGTGCCATTGCGCACACAACTGACCAATGGCCAGACCGTCGAGATCATCACGGCCCGTGGCGCCAACCCGAATCCAGCCTGGGTGAACTTTGTCGCTACCGCAAAAGCCCGTTCGGCCATCCGTCAGTATCTGCGCAATCTGAAGCATTCCGAAGCGATCGAGTTTGGCCGGCGCCTCGTCGATCGCGCGCTTTCCGAGTTTTCGTTGAAATTAAAGAAAGTGCCCAAGGAGCGGGTCCAGGCGGTGGTCGAACAACTCGGACTGGAGTCCGAAGATGAGCTCTACCGGGAGGTCGGACTCGGTATGCGACTCGGTCCGTTCGTCGCGCGCAGCCTGGTTCCCGAAAGCGACAAGGAAACGCGTGACAAAGACGCCGCACCACTCGCGATTACCGGTACCGAAGGCATGGTCGTCAACTATGCGCGTTGTTGTCATCCGCTTCCGGACGACAGCATCATGGGATATCTGAGTTCCGGTCGCGGTGTGGTCATCCATCGAACCGTGTGTGGAAACCTGGCAGAGTTCCGCAAGCAGCCTGACAAGTGGATTGCAGTTGCATGGAACGATGACATCGCACGTGAATTCACGGTCGAGATCCATGCCGAAGTAGTCAATCGTCTTGGCGTACTTGCGGCAGTCGCGGCGAATATTGCACGCTCCGAATCGAATATTGAGCACGTTTCGGTCGTTGAACGGGATGTCGATGCCTCGTCGCTGACGTTTTTGTTGCAGGTGCGCGACCGAAAACGTCTTGGGCGGGTTATTCGGAACATTCGTCATATGCCCGAAGTGCTAAAAGTCAGCAGAAGTTGCGCGTGATCGCGCATTGAAAGGACGCAGATGGCACGACTGAGCGTTCAGACCGATGAAGCCCCTGCCGCAATCGGCACGTACTCACAGGCCGTTCGAGCAGGAGACACGGTTTACATGTCGGGACAGATCCCGCTCGATCCTGACACCGGTGAAATGATCGAAGGCGACATCGAAGCGCAGATCAAGCGGATCTTTGACAGCATTGTCGCGCTGACCGATGCAGCCGGTGGAACGCTGGCCGACATCGTCAAAATCAATGTTTACCTGACCGACCTCTCGAACTTTCCTGTCGTCAACCGTGTCATGGCCGTGTATTTCAGCGAACCATACCCGGCACGAGCTGCGATTGGTGTCGCGGCGTTGCCAAAGGACGCGGAAGTCGAAGTCGATGCCGTCATGGTGCTCTCAAGACCGTGACCGCAACCACGACGCGGAAACCCGTTTCGCGAACGCTCATTGAGGAGCCCGTCACGAGTCTGTATGGCGTCGGGCCGCGGGTCGCGGAATCCCTCAGCCGGCTCGGTATCTCCAGAATCGCAGATCTGTTGTTTCACCTGCCGCAACGATACGAAGACCGGACGCGTGTCATAGCGATCGGCGAACTCGTCGGTGGGCAACGCGCGGTCATCGAAGGTGAGATCGAACTGGCCCAGACAGTGTTCCGCGGAAGGCGCATGCTGCTCGTGCATCTGTCCGACGGAACCGGTTCGATACTGCTGCGGTTCTTCCACTTCACGAAACGCCAGTCTGAGCAACTCGTACGTGGTGTACGAATGCGTTGTTTCGGTGAAGTGCGTGCAGGTCGCAATGGTCTGGAAATCGTGCATCCGGAATACCGGGTTTTCGGTCCAGGTGTCGCCGTGCCGGTTGAAGATCGCTTGACTCCGGTTTATCCGATGACCGAGGGACTGAAACAGGGGCGGTTGCGCAACCTGATTGGCCAGGCATTGAACCGTTTGAACCATCAAGGCCTGCCCGAACTGATCTCATCTCTTGAAACACCCGGGCTACCGGGTCTGGAAAGTTCGATACGCCTGTTGCACAACCCGCCGGCGGACATGTCACTCGAGGCCTTCAGTTCGGGCCGGCACCCAGCACAACGCAGACTCGCATTCGAGGAGCTGCTCGCACATCACCTGAGTCTGAAAAAACTGCGTGAGAACCTGCGTCGCGAACTGGCGGTGCCGTTGAATCCAGAAAGCCTTCTGTGCGAGCGATTCATCGACAGCCTGCCGTTCGACCTGACCGCTGCGCAAAGTCGTGTGCTCGAAGAAATCAGCGCCGATCTGGCAAAAGACAGTCCGATGATGCGTCTGGTACAGGGTGACGTCGGTTCGGGCAAGACGGTCGTCGCGGCGATCGCGGCACTGATGGCTGTCGATGCGGGTTGTCAGGCTGCGGTGATGGCGCCAACCGAACTGCTTGCCGAACAACACGCAAAGAACTTTCGAGCGTGGCTCGAACCGCTCGGTCTGACAGTGGCGACTCTGTCCGGAAAACAACGCGCAGCGGAACGTCGCGCGGCGCTGGCTGCAATCGCCGACGGCAGCGCCTGTTGTGTCGTAGGCACGCATGCGTTGTTTCAGGAATCAGTGGATTTCCATCGGCTCGCGTTCCTGGTTGTCGATGAACAACACCGGTTCGGCGTGCACCAGCGGCTCGCGCTGAGAAAGAAAGGCATGCACGACGGAAGGGTGCCGCATCAGCTCGTCATGACGGCGACACCGATCCCGAGAACGCTTGCGATGACGGCCTATGCCGACCTCGATGTCTCTGCGATCGACGAGCTGCCGCCGGGCCGCAAACCGGTCACCACCTTGGCCGTGTCTCAGCAGCGCCGCCCGGAAGTGCTTGCGCGTGTGGAACGCGCCGACGCAAAAGGCCACCAGGTCTATTGGGTCTGTCCGTTGATCGAAGAGTCAGACGTACTCGAAGCACAGGCCGCTGAAGAAACGACCGCGATGTTGCGTGAGGCGTTGCCCGACGTCGGAGTCGGATTGGTTCACGGTCGCATGAAACCAGTGGCAAAGGAACGGGCGATGCGCGCTTTCATGGAAGGTAAGACGACGGTACTGGTCGCGACGACTGTGATCGAGGTCGGGGTCGAGGTGCCCAACGCCTCACTGATGATTATCGAGAATTCGGAGC
>JAZFZN010000024.1:0-5704 GCA_036475515.1 Gammaproteobacteria bacterium | reverse complement strand
GCCTCTGGGTAGGCGGCCTGACCGGTATCGACAGCGAGAACAAGAAGCTCAGCAGATTTCACGACGAGATCGAAGCCGGCAAGTATCTGATACTGATCTATGCCCGAAAAATTCACGAAGAAGCCGTCAGAACAATGATGGGCAACAAACACAGGGAAGCAAAACTGGTGGCGGTCGACAGGCATTTCGTTAACCCGTTCAGTAGTTTGAGACGGAGAAAATAGTTTCCCGGCGGGGGAAGGGATCAGAATATGGCATTAGCAGTTGCATTGGTTCTATTGGTCGTTGGCTCTGTTCTCTTTCACTTCCTCAGTCCCTGGTGGTTTACACCGATTGCTTCGAACTGGGGGACGATCGACGACACGGTAATCCTCACGTTCTGGGTTACCGGCGCGGTTTTTATCGCCGTCAATCTGTTCATGGCGTATTGCGTGATCCGCTATCGCCATAAGAAGGGACAACTAGCCCACTACGAACCCGAGAACAAGAAGCTGGAGTGGTGGCTTACCGGACTGACCACGCTTGGCGTCGTCGCAATGTTGGCACCCGGTTTGTTTGTCTGGGCCAAGTTCATCAACGTTCCGGAAGATGCGTCGGTGTTCGAGGCCGTGGGTCAGCAATGGAACTGGAGTTATCGTTTTCCCGGCAAGGACGGCGTGCTCGGCACGGTCGATCCCGCAAACATCACCATTGACAACCCGTTCGGCATGAACCCTGATGATCCGAACGGTCAGGACGATATCCTGGTATCCAGTCCCGAAGTACATCTTCCGCTGAACAAGCCGGTCAAGGTGTTGTTGCGTGCCACAGACGTTCTACACAACTTCGCGGTGGCACAGTTCCGGGTCAAGATGGATATGGTGCCGGGCCTCGTGACGTACTTCTGGTTCACACCGACGAGAACCGGCACATTCGAAGTTCTTTGCGAAGAGCTGTGTGGACTGGGACATCACACGATGCGTGGCAACGTCGTCATCGACGAGGAAGAAGATTTTCAGGCCTGGTTGAACAGCAATCCGACCTACGCGGAAACGCAAGCGCAAACAGGCGGTGACGCTGAAGCGGGCGCTGCGCTTTATGCCGTGTGTCTGGCCTGTCACGGCACGGAAGGTGAAGGCAACATTGCGCTGAACTCACCGAAAATCAGCGGACAGGACGATTGGTATTTGATCAGGCAGTTGAAGTACTTCAAGGGAGGTATTCGGGGCTCGGATGAGGACGATGTCTTTGGCAGACAGATGGCGCCCATGGCCGCGATACTGCCGGATGACGCCGCGATCAAGAATGTCGTTGCTTACATTGAGACGCTGGCCGACAACCCGGCGTCGGCCACTATCGACGGGGACGCGGCGCGGGGCAGGGACATCTTTTCCACCTGTGGGGCCTGTCACGGCCTCGACGGGCAAGGTATCTGGTCGCTGAAAGCGCCACGGCTCGCCGGGATGACCGACTGGTATATGGTCACACAGTTGAAGAACTTCAAACACGGTATTCGCGGAACGCACGCGGGGGACATGTACGGCGGCCAGATGGGCGCCATGGCCAGAATATTGACGGACGATCAGGCGATCAATGATGTCATCGCCTATATCAACACCCTGGACGAGACAGTTGCAAGGAACTGAAGAATGAAATACGCGTCTGAAGGGCACAAGCCGAGAACACTCGGGAGGGAGTTCTGATGGCATACGTTGCAATCGCCGATCGGGATCACGAACAGGAACTCCACCACCCGAAGAGCTTCGTCACGAAGTACATCTGGAGCCAGGACCACAAGGTCATTGCTATCCAGTACGGGATCACCGCAACGTTGATCGGTCTGGTGGCTTTGGTGTTGTCGGGAATGATGCGCTTGCAACTTGGTTTTCCCGATACCTTCTCGTTCATTGCGCCCTACGACTACTACCAGTTCATCACGATGCACGGGATGATCATGGTGATCTATCTGCTCACCGCGTTGTTCCTCGGTGGCTTTGGCAATTACCTGATTCCGTTGATGCTCGGCGCCCGGGACATGGTTTTCCCGTACCTGAACATGTTGAGCTTTTGGGTTTACCTGCTTGCGGTGCTGGTTCTGGTCGCGAGTTTCTTCGTGCCAGGCGGTCCGACTGGTGCCGGTTGGACGTTGTATCCGCCACAGGCCATTCTGCCAGGCACACCCGGCGCGGGCTGGGGCATCGTGTTTATGTTGGCCTCCCTGGCGATATTCATCGTGGCGTTCACGATGGGTGGGTTGAACTACGTCGTGACGGTGTTGCAGGCACGCACCAGGGGCATGACTCTGATGCGTATGCCCCTGTCGATCTGGGGCATTTTCATGGCCACGGTTCTCGGGCTTCTGGCGTTTCCGGCCCTGTTCGTCAGCGCCGTGATGATGACGCTCGACAAATTGCTCGGAACCAGCTTCTTTATGCCGGCGATCATGTCGATGGGGCAACAACTCGACTACGACGGCGGCAGTCCGGTGTTGTTCCAGCACCTGTTCTGGTTTTTCGGGCACCCCGAGGTGTACATCGTCGCCTTGCCGGCTTTCGGTATCGTTTCTGACCTTCTCGCCACACATGCGAGAAAGAACATCTTTGGCTACCGGATGATGGTGTGGGCGATCCTCGCAATCGGTGGCATCAGTTTCGTTGTGTGGGCGCACCACATGTACGTCAGCGGCATGAACCCGTATTTCGGCTTCTTCTTCGCCACCACGACGTTGATCATTGCGGTGCCTACTGCGATCAAGGTCTACAACTGGGTGCTGACTCTTTGGAAGGGGAACATCCATCTGACAGTCCCGATGTTGTTCGCAATCGGCTTCATCTTCACGTTTGTGCACGGCGGGCTCACGGGTCTGTTCCTTGGGAATGTGTCGGTGGACGTTCCGCTTTCAGACACCTACTTCGTCGTCGGCCACTTCCATATGGTAATGGGTGTGTCACCGATCATGGTCATGTTCGGTGCGATCTATCACTGGTACCCGAAGATTACCGGACGCATGCTCAATACGACTCTGGGCAGGATCCATTTCTGGGGTACGTTCCTCGGGACCTATGCGATCTACCTGCCGATGCACTACCTGGGCTTTTTGGGTGTGCCGCGTCGGTACTACGCCCTTGGGAACACAGACTTTATTCCGGAGTCGGCCATGACGCTGAACGCGGGCATCACGATATCCGCGTTGATCGTCGGCGTGATTCAGCTGGTGTTCCTGTACAACATCATCTCGAGCCTGTTCAAAGGCGAGAAGGCTGGTCCAAACCCCTGGAGGGCGGTGACGCTGGAATGGCAGACACCGGACACGCCCCCCAAACATGGAAACTGGGGTCCCGAACTACCGGTTGTCTATCGCTGGGCCTACGACTACAGCGTGCCGGGTGCTGCAGAGGACTTCATACCGCAGAACCATCCGGATGACGAGACAACCGGCATGGTTCACAAGACATGAGTGTCACGCTTGTATTCATGGCCGGGATTGTGGCCGTCGTGATCTGGTGGTTGTTGCCGCAAAAACTGACCTCCAAACCCTGGCTCGAGCACGGCCCGATCGAAGATCCAGGGCCTGCAACTGCGGCGCCACCGCCGACCGCAAAGGTCGGTCTGTGGATATTCCTTGCTGTTGTCACGTCGCTTTTTGCGCTCTTTATCAGCGCGTACTCGATACGGATGGAACTGGCAGACTGGATTCCCGTGCCACTTCCGAAGGTGCTGTGGCTGAATACCGGATTGTTGCTGCTGAGCAGTGTTGCTTTTCAACGCACGCGGAATGCCGCTCGCGTCGGGCGGATCGAAGGTGTCCGGCTTGGCCTGGTCGCCGGAGGGTTTTTCACCTTTGCGTTTCTGGCTGGACAGCTTTGGGCCTGGCAACAGTTGGAGGCGGCCGGTTATTTTGCCGGATCGAATCCGGCCAATGCCTTTTTCTATCTTTTGACCGCACTGCACGGGCTACATTTATTGGGAGGTCTGTACGTGTGGGGCAAGACCACTGCCAGGGCGTGGCATGACGACGTACAAGTCAAAAATGTGCGCCTCAGCGTCGAGTTGTGCACCGTTTACTGGCACTATCTGCTGCTGGTCTGGTTGGTTTTGTTCGGTCTGCTGTTGTCTACGTGAAAGGATAAAGGCGTATGGCAAATGATGTGCTGACGAATACAGGGGAATCCGCAACGGTGTCTCCGGGTTTGCGTGGCATCGTCTCCGACTGGTCTTCGGACAAACAGGCGTTCGAAGTCCCGTGGGGCAAGGCGATGATGTGGATCTTCCTGCTCAGCGACACCTTCATCTTCGGTGTCTTCCTGAGCAGCTACATGACGGTGCGGATGTCCACCGTCGAACCCTGGCCGATCCCCAGCGAAGTCTTTGCTTTGACGATCGGGGGGCAGTCGATCCCGCTGATTCTGATTGCGATCATGACATTTGTGCTGATCAGTAGCAGCGGCACGATGGCGATGGCCGTCAACTTTGGCTACCGTCGCGACCGCGCAAAAACCGCGGCGCTGATGCTGGCGACAGCGGCACTGGGTGCAGCTTTTGTCAGTATGCAAGCGTTTGAGTGGACCAAGCTGATCCATGAAGGTGTGCGTCCGTGGGGCAACCCTTGGGGGGCACCACAGTTTGGATCGACCTTTTTCATGATTACCGGATTCCATGGTCTGCACGTATCGGTCGGTGTCATCTACCTGTCCATCGTCGCGACGAAAGTCTGGCGTGGGGACTATGAGAGAAAGGGAAACTACCAGATCGTTGAGATTACAGGTCTGTACTGGCACTTCGTCGATCTGGTGTGGGTATTCATCTTTGCGCTCTTTTATTTGTGGTAAGGACGGACATGGAACACGCAGAAGGGCAACAACACCCAATTAAGATCTACTTGTGGATCTGGCTGCTGTTGTTTGTTTTCAGCACCTTTTCTTATCTCGTTGACTTTTATCAGCTCCAAGGCCTGCTCAGATGGTCCCTGATCCTCTTGTTCATGATCGTGAAGGCGGGACTGATCGTCGCCATCTTCATGCACATGGCATGGGAGCGACTGGCCCTCAAATTCGCCATCCTTCTTCCACCTCTTGCGTTGCTCGTTCTCGTGGCGATCGCGGCAACCGAGGCGGACTACACGTTCGTGACGCGCGGTGTTTACTTCGCGTTGGCGGGGTCGTAGTTTCCTTCAAACGGTCTGTCAGGCCGACTGTACGTGCTCCCGCAAACGAGCCAGTGCATCCATAAGATCCGGTTTCAGCTTCAGAACGTCTGACATCGGATCCGTCTTCGCCGTTTTCATACGCCGAATGGCGTTCTTTATCGTGTAGTGCTGCGATGACTTGAGTCGTCCCGTGACTTCGCTCCATCGCATTGGCATCGACATCGGTGCTCCCGGGAACGGACGGACACAAAACGGGGACACGAGCAGACGACCATGGCCGTTCTGGCCGTAGTCCACATAGACTTTTCCTTCGCGTTTGGCCGGCGATCGCACAATCGTTGCGATGTCGGGTAGTTCAGCCGATACGACGGTAGCGATCAGGTGCGCAAGGTTGCGGCATTGTTCATAGGGGTACTGTGCACCGAGCGGAATGAGCACATGCAGCCCTGACGATCCCGTCGTTTTGATGAAGTTGGGCAGCCCGATGTCCTCGCACATGCCGTGGATGTGTTTTGCGATCGTCACGACGTGTTTGAATGGTGCTTCCTTCGGATCCAGATCCAGGATGCACCAGTCGGG
>JAZFZN010000023.1:0-7325 GCA_036475515.1 Gammaproteobacteria bacterium | reverse complement strand
CTCGTGATCCAGTTACCTTCGGGCAACATGCCGACGATTTCGGAATGCGCGTGCTGCGAGATCTGGCGGATCAGCGTTTTGCGATAACCCTCCGGCATCCAGTCCTTCGGTTCGATTTTCTCTTCGGCGTCCATACGCGTCTGAAACTCGATGTCGAGTTCAGACCCGCCCTTTTCGATCGGGACGGACTTGTCACCCTTCTTGATATCGAGACCCTGGGTATACATCGCCTGTCTCCGGCACAGAAACGGCCAGTGTTAAATATGTCACATAATTTATAGTGTGTCAACTATTTCTGTATCACTTTTGTCCTAACTGCAGCGTGTCTTCAGGACTTTTACAACTCTGCAAGATAACCGGGACCCAGCATTCTCATCTGGTCCTGTATCCAGATGGAGCGTTCCTGCACATATGCAGAAGGCGCAGCCGCGCGGAGTTTCTTCGGATTCGGCAAAACCGCCGCGAGTGTCGCGGCTTCCGGTTCCGTCAGGTCGATCGCCCTTTTCGAATAAAACCGCTGTGCCGCCGCCTCAGCACCAAAAGTGCCTTCACCAAACTCGGCAATGTTCAGATACACCTCGAGTATTCGTCGCTTCGGCCACAAGGTCTCCAGCAGAACCGTAAAGTAAGCCTCTAGACCTTTGCGGAAATAGCTTCGTCCGGGCCACAAAAACAGATTCTTCGCCGTCTGTTGCGAAATGGTGCTGGCTCCGCGTGGTAGGTTCCGTCGTTGGTTTTCGTCCAGCGCTTCTTCGATGGCTCCTATGTCGAAACCCCGGTGAACCGGAAATTTCTGATCCTCCGATGCGACGACCGCGAGCCGCATCGGCGATGCAATTTCATCCCAGGGAGCCCAGTCATATGCAAGATCTTGCGTCGCATCCACATCGGTGCGTGCCTGCAGCATGAAAGAAGAAGTCGGTGGTGTCAGCCAACGCAGAGCCAGCACGCTCGCAATGCTCAATATCAAGAACAGACCGACTACTACCGTCCCGAACACGAACGCGGCTTTTGAGAATCGCCGGAACTGGTTCGCCATGGCCGGCGGTTTCAGACGCGTTCGATCACCATCGCGATGCCCTGCCCGACCCCAATGCACATCGTGCACAGTGCATAACGACCGTTGGTGTCTTCGAGCTGATTCAGTGCCGTCGTAACCAGGCGTGCGCCGGACATCCCCAGCGGATGGCCGAGCGCAATCGCACCACCATTCGGATTCACTTGTTCGGTATCGTCCGGCAATGTGAGTTGTCGGATCACGGCCAATGACTGGGCCGCAAACGCTTCGTTCAGTTCGATCACGTCCATGTCTTCGATCGACAACTCAACCTGGGCGAACACTTTCATCGTTGCCGGCGTCGGTCCGACACCCATGATCTTGGGTTCGACACCGGCTGTGGCCATACCAAGAACCCGTGCGCGCGGTGTCAGTCCGTGTGTCTTCGCGGCCTCTTCTGACGCGATGATAGTCGCGCAGGCGCCGTCGTTGACCCCGGAAGCATTGCCGGCGGTCACCGTGCCGTTTTCCTTGAACGGCGTGCGCAGTTTTGCGAGCGCTTCGAGCGTCGTGTCGGCCCGTGGATGTTCGTCTTCCGATACGACGACCGGATCGCCTTTTCGTTGCGGAATCTCGACAGGAATGATCTCTTTATCGAAGAAACCGCGTGCCTTTGCAACAGCGACGCGCTGCTGGCTGCGCAACGCGAACGCGTCCTGATCTTTTCGCGGCACGTCGAACGCCTCGGCGACGTTCTCGGCGGTCTCCGGCATCGAATCGATGCCGTATTGTTTCTTCAACACCGGATTGACGAAACGCCAGCCTATCGTCGTGTCGTAGATCTCGGTTTTTCGTGAGAACGCTGTGTCCGACTTGGCCATAACGAAGGGGGCCCGGGACATCGATTCGACGCCACCGGCTATCGCCAGATCAACCTCGCCGGCTTTGATTGCGCGTGCTGCGATACCGATTGCGTCCATACCGGATCCACACAGACGATTGACGGTGCTGCCCGGAACCGTATGTGGCAAACCGGCAAGCAACAAACACATACGAGTGACGTTGCGGTTGTCTTCGCCGGCCTGGTTTGCACAGCCATAGATCACATCGTCGATAGCGGACCAGTCCAGATCCGGGTGACGCTCGAGCAAGGCCTTGATCGGCACCGCGCCAAGGTCGTCGGCACGCACCTGTGCCAATACGCCGCCATAGCGGCCGATCGGTGTGCGTACCGCATCACAGATAAATGCTTCAGTCATTGATGCGACTCCGGAATCATTGGCTTGCCTGTTGCATGCGATTTGCCGCGAAAGATTGCGATCACTTCCCCGTCCTCGTTGCACACTTCAACGTCGTAAACCCCAGTGCGCTTTCGGCGCGCGCGTTCCCGGGCGGTTGCGGTCAGTTGATCGCCTTCCGGCGCCGGGGCGAGGAAATCGATCGTGCACGAAGTGGCCAACGAAACGTCGTTGTAGCTGTTGCAGGCATGTGCGAACACCGTGTCGGCGAGTGCAAAGATGATCCCGCCGTGACAGACGGCATGGCCGTTCAGCATGTCCCGGCGAACGGTCATGGTCATCGTTGCATGCCCTGGAGAGGACTCGACAAGACTCATGCCAAGCTCCTGCGCCACATAGTCCTTCGCGTGCATCGCGCGACTGCACGACTGGGCAAGTTCGTGGGCGGTTGATTCAGACACGACCGTGGAAGGTTCCAAATCCATTGACGATACGTCTCAACAATGGTGACGCACGAAAGTGATCGTCACCGTACGTACAAGCCATCTGATCCAGTACCGTCAGCACGTTCAGAAGACCGAGTTGTTCACCCCATTCGATCGGACCGCGTGGATAGTTGACGCCCATTTTCATCGCGGTATCGAGGTCCGCCGGAGTGGCCACCTGCTGGTGCACGGCGTCCGCCGCTTCGTTGACCAGCATCGCAATCGTACGCATCACGACCATGCCGGGCGAATCGTCGATGAACGTGACGCCTTTTCCAATCGCCTGGAACAAACCGGCAGCTTTCTCACGCGCGGCCGGCACGCTGCGATCGGAAGCCGCCAACAGGACCCGTGGAGTTTCGGAATAATCCAACGCAAGATCAAACAGGACAAGGTTGTCACAACCCTCATCGCGGGCGCGCGCCGTGGCTGTACGCCCGTCGGTCAATGCAATGCGCACATCATCTATACGCAATGAACCAGTGCCTGTCTCTTCGGTCACGGAGATACCGCGCTGGTCGAATATCCCGAGCAAGCGTTCTGCGACACCGAGTGCGCCACAGTGAAACACGCCACCGGGTTGTGGGCCCTTCTTCTCGATCGGTGGCAGCGGTTTCTCAGCCGCTTCGCTGTAATCATAGAAACCACGACCGGTTTTGCGACCGTGCCGGCCTGCGTCGACCATTTCGCGCTGAATCAACGACGGCCGATACTTCGGGTCGTCGAACATCTGTTCATAGACGGTCTGTGTGACAGCGAAATTGACGTCGATACCGATCAGATCCATCAACTCGAACGGACCCATCCGAAAACCGGCGCAGTCGCGCAGTGCGGCGTCGATGGTCGCCACGTCGGCGACACCCTCCTGCAACATGCGCAATGCTTCGCCGTAGAACGGCCGCGCTACGCGGTTGACGATAAATCCCGGCGTGCTCTTCGCATGCACCGGTACTTTGTTCCAGGCCTTCGACAGCGCGTACACAACATCAGCGGTTTCGCGTGTCGTGGCGACACCGCTGACGACTTCGACGAGCTTCATCACCGGCGCCGGATTGAAGAAATGCATGCCGACCAGTCGCCCGGGGTCTTGCAATGCCGCGCCGATCGCGGTCACCGAGATCGACGAGGTGTTGGTCGCGAGGATCACGTCGTCGTTGCAAATCTTTTCGAGTTTCGAGAACACTTCGCGTTTGATTTCGAGGTCTTCAATGATCGCCTCGATGACCAGGCCGGCACGCCCGAGTATCTTCAACTGGTTGGCAGGATGAATGCGACCGATCAACGCGTCGCGTTGTTCTTCGGTCATCTTTTCACGCTGGATCTGGCGGTTCAGTCCTTTCATGACGGTTTCGATACCGCGTCCGACCGCGCCATCGACAGCGTCGTACAGCAGCACCTCATGGCCGGCCGCGGCCGCCAGCTGTGCAATGCCGGCACCCATCGTGCCGGCACCGACCACACCAATAATCGTGTTGCTGTCGATTTCTTTTTTCATCGACCTTTGAAATCCGCTTCGCGTTTTTCCAGAAATGCAGCGACGCCTTCCTGATAATCGGCAGTGCGGCCGAGCACGCGTTGGCTGTCACGCTCCAGATCGAGGTGTTCGTCCAGGGTGTTGCTGTAGGCAGCATTGATCGCCCGCTTGATCAATGCGAGCCCTTTCGTCGGTTGTCTGGCCAGGTACGAGGTCAATCGATTCGCTTCCTGTTCCAGTGCATCGTCGTCGACGCACTTGTAGATCACGCCCCAGGCTTCGGCCTGTTCGGCCTTTACCGGTTCACCGAGCATGGCCAGCGCCATCGCACGCGCATGCCCGACCAGACGCGGCAGGATCCAGGTGCCACCGGAGTCCGGCAACAAACCGACTTTGCAAAACGCCTGGATGAACTTCGCGGAACGCGCCGCGATGACCAGGTCGCAGGCGAACGCGATCGACGCACCGGCCCCGGCGGCCACACCGTTGACGGCACAGACAACCGGCATTTCCAGATTTCGAAGGTTTCGGATCAATGGGTTGTAGTGCTTTTCTAAAGTTTTTCCGAGGTCGGGTGGCTCGTCGCCGGGCTTGACCTGTCGGTCCGACAGGTCCTGACCGGCACAGAATCCACGACCGCTGCCGGTGATCAACAAACAACGCACCGTGTCGTCGGCGGACAGGTCTTTCAATGCAGCACGGACTTCGCCGTGCATGGTCTCGTTGAAGCTGTTCAGGCTGTCGGGCCGGTTGAGAACCAGCTTCGCAACACCGTCTGCTACCGAGTACTCGATCGTTTCAAAACCCATGTCTATTTTCCTTTGAACACGGCTGGCCGTTTCTCGAAAAACGCTGTGATTCCCTCGGGCCGATCGAGATGAATCAATGTGACGCCACCGGCCGGAAACTCGGTTCGGATGTCGTTGTATTCGCTCATCGTGGGAGATGCCAGAGAAGGCCCCAAAGGATAGCGACAGACCGCACAGCCGTCACGTTTTCACCGGTAGTCCACCGAAACGCTGGAAGAAATATTCGGCAGGTTCCGGCAATGAACCGTCGATGGTCTCGAGCATCTCGCCCAGATATCCGTCGGCTGATGCGTGCAGCCTTCGATACAACCGCCGGCAAAGATCGTAGGCCGCCTCGCCCGGCCAGCGTTGGGGCAGCAAATCGCGCGGCAGACGCGGGTCGCGCAACAGGATTTTTCGGTATTCGTGGATCAGCAACATGCGTGCCCGCAGCGACGCGGCCGTATCGAGGTTGCGCCGTTTGCTCGTCGCTGCCAGTACCGGTTCGAACCGCGCGACAAATTCTTCATAGCGTGATTCGAGTTCGTCGAGCCGCCAGCATTCCTCGACCAGTCGTTGCATCGGTGCGAGTGCCCTGGAAAAACCCTCGGCTTGCATCACGATCACATCGTTACTCGCATCGAGTTCGTCGAGGGTATTTGACAGTACATCTGTGTCGGGCGACGGATGCGCCATGACACCGGGGCGCAACAGGCCAAAGCCCTGCCAACCGAGTTCCTTGCGCAGTACATCGCGATCCGTCCCGGAGTGTACCGGCGGCAACATCACGAAACACCAGCGATGATCCCAGGTGTTCGACGGCCGCGAATAGATCCGACGTGTCGCATTTTCGAAGCGCCTGCGGCCGTTGTCGGTCAGGCTGTAGTAACTGCGCCTGCCGATCGGCTGCGTTTTCAGCCAGTCGTCCTGGACCAGACGATAAGCGGCAGTCCGGGTGAGCCGTTCGCTCAGACCAAACGGTTCGAGCAACCGGATCAGACTGCCGAGCCACACCGTGCCACCGCGCGGCGCAATCGCGTCACCGTAGACGGTGATGATCAAAGATCCCGCACGCAACGGTCGTTGTCGACGAAACTCGTCGACCAGCCCGGCCACCCGTTGTTCAAAAGACGCCGTCATACCCGGCATCGTGATACACTTTTCCGCGTTTCTCAAGAATTTCTGTTTCACGAATTCGGCTACTCGGGCCTCGGGAGCTCTCGATGAAGGTGTATCGAATCGATGGCATCACGCCGGTCGTTGATCCGACCGCGTTCGTACACGAATCGGCCGTGTTGATCGGCGACGTCATTGTTGGTCCGCGTTGCTATATCGGACCGGGTGCCTCGCTGCGTGGGGACTACGGACGCATCGTGCTCGAGGAAGGCGCGAACTTGCAGGACACCTGTGTCATGCATGGCTTTCCCGACGGCGATACCGTTGTTGCTCGTGACGGTCATGTTAGTCACGGCGCGGTCCTGCACGGTTGTCGTGTCGGCGAAAACGCGATGATCGGCATCAATGCCGTCATCATGGACGAAGCCGATATCGGCGCCGAGTCGATGGTCGCGGCCCTGTCCTATGTGAAACCAGGTTTTCGCGCCCCGCCACGGTCGCTCGTCGCGGGAATTCCGGCAACAATCAAACGGCAACTCTCAATAGAAGAAGTGGCGTGGAAAAGCGATGGAACGGCTTTGTATCAGGAACTCGCGGAACGCTGTCTCGAGTCGCTGGAAGCCGTCGAACCGTTGACCGAACCGGAACCCGATCGCAAACGCATCAAAGTCCGGGCATTCAAACCACTACACAAGAAAAGCTGAGCGCTTGTCAGTTGCTACAGGCTTTGCCGGTCGCATCATCCGGCCAGTCCCCGTCGATGAACGCTGCGGCGGCTTCAAAAAACTGATCGGCACCTTCGCGAAGGGCCAGTGCGCGGCGTCCGGAATCACGACCAGACAGACGTTGTTGTATCCATCGACCCAGGCGCGAACACCGTCGATCGGGATCGCATCTTCTTCGCCGTATATCACGAGCCTCGGAACATCCAGGTCGACCAAATCGGGTCGCAAGTCGATGGCCTCGATACTCGGTAAAAGCGCTTCAAACAGGACACCGAGATTCTCGGGCCACTCGTTCGAGAGGTGACAAACATCGGGGTATGCTGACACGTTTGCCGGATCCGCAAATGTCATCACGTTTGCAACCGCCGCCTCGGCGCGGCAATACCCTTCTGGATCATCGGTCCAGGTTCCAGCCTCGCGTTTTTGCCTCAGTTCTGCGAGCGCATCCTCATCAACACGCGACAAGCGTTTGTCCATCATTCGTTCGATGAAGTCACCGCTA
>JAZFZN010000022.1:0-3698 GCA_036475515.1 Gammaproteobacteria bacterium | reverse complement strand
AGACAACGAGTGCCGCGCCTTTCTGTCTGCCCATTCGCGAAAAACTCTTCATCATCTTTCCTCAACAGGTGCCCGGTTGGCAGTTGCGCAGACGGATCGTCTTGGAAACGACGATCCTGTGGAACCCATCACCCGGTGCAACAAAATTTGTATCGGCGTAGGTGTAGACGCCGTTGTTTACGAAGCCGACCTCCGGTCGCAGCGCCCGCAGACGCAGCCAGACCCGGACAGAATCGACCTGTGCCGCCGCAATGAACTGTGGTGACGCCGGATTCAATATGCCGTTGTCGGTATTGACGTAGCGATTGACGACGCCGTCGCCGGTCGTGTCCACAACCAGTCGAACCTGGAAATCCTCGACACCGGGAATAATCTCTTCGTCCTGAATCGTTGGTCCGCCACCCAACAGCCCCATACGACGCAACGACGGGATACCGTTGCCGAGCGACGAGTTCGGGCTGACGTAGTAGTTGTTCGCTGAGATCGCAAAGGTTTGTGCGACCGGTGGCGCAGCGTATCCACCCGGTACGACATTGCCGACAAACAAAGCGCCGCGGTTGCGATCGCTAATCAGATGCAAGGTACCGGGGTTCAGGACGGCCACCGGGTTGGCACTCGCATGACGTGACACCAGGACGTCGGAACCCGGCTGGTGATTGCCTGCGGGTATACAAGCCCCATAGGGTGCTTGCGTGCCGTTTGCCCCTTCGATCGACACGTCGAGATCGATGTACGAGCGGTCCGAGCAGTCGCCGCCGATCGGGGCGAGCTCGCCGGGTTGACCACGGCGTCCATTGACCAGCAACGCAGTGTTCTGCAGGCCCCAGAAGTTTGCATGCCGAACGTCGGGTTCGATGACGTTCATTGCAAAGCGGCCGTTCTCCTGGATGCGCGAGAGCATGTCGTTCATCCGGTAGGCGGCGCGGCTTTGCTGAAACATTGTCAGTGCACCAATCAGCAAAATGCTGCCGATCACCATCGCAATCAGCAGTTCGATCAGGCTGACGCCGCGGATCTTCAGTTCGAATTTCTGCATATTCATAACTGCACCGTCAGCACGTAGCTGAGGTCACCACCCGCCGTGGGTTCGGACCAGTTCACCGTGATCACGTAAGTGTTCGGGTTCGTTGCCGCGGTCACCTGGACCGTGCCGGCCGTATTCGCGGTCGGGGCCGGCAGGGTAGCGCCGATGGCTGCGAGCCACTGGAACAGATCGTGCTGCGCCATTTGCTGCGGCGTGCAGTCGACCGGTGCGACACCGCTGCAGTTGTTGTTCTGTGGGGCACCGGTTGCGCCGCCGAAGGTGTCGTATTCGAGAACCGCCGTGGAGTTCGCGCGGATCCGGTCGGCAAGATCCGCGACCAGGTTGACCGCCTGTGTGCGCGCCAACGCGACGCGTCCGGAACTGACCGCTTCGACGAACAGGGCCGCCATACCGAGCATGCCAACCGACAACACCGTCAGTGCGACGAGCACTTCGATCAGCGTGAAACCTTTCGATGTCCTGGATTGCATCGTTCCCCCTTATGGGCACCCGCCCGCATTGTTCACTTCGGCGACGGTCCGCAGAACCTGTCCTCGACCCGTCACCGAGATGTTGATGACCCGTGCGGCGGATACACCGTTGCCGAGGTCGACATTGCCGCGGGTGTCGCAGAGCACGAGATTGGTGGCGCTTGGACCACCGAGCGCGGCAACATTCTGTGCGAAACCGGTCGACGCAATTCCGATGTAGTTGCCGTTTGCATTCATCGTGAACACGGTCGGGTCGAGACCGTCGACGGTGTTCACGACTGTGTCATCAAGGCGCGGGTTTGCATTCGGGTCGACCTGGCCATTGCCGTTGCGATCGACAAACCCGATCAGACCACCCCCGACCATTGACCCACCACACACTGGTGGCACAGCGGTTGGGTTCGGGCTCGGACAGACGACCACATTGGCGCGTTGTTTGACGGCCTCGCTGCGGGCGATGTGCAGTGTCGCCAGCGCGTTGTTGGCCGCGGCAACCATGCGTCCGTTCTGCACTGTCGTGACCAACGACGGGATGCCGATGCCCAGCAGGATCGCCAGTATGGCGACCGTGAACATCAGCTCGATCAGCGTAAAGCCGCCGCTATGTCTCGGGTGTTTCATGCATGCGAGCATAGGTGTGGTGGGGCCGCTGCGATGGAACATCCGACAAACGGACATTCGGCCTCGACGAGCGGTTGTTTGTTACATAACGCGGCCCGGCTTCGCGCAAAAGAAGTCGTGTCTATGGACAGCGTAAAGGCCGGCCTGACGGGTCTTTGTTCGAGACGCGGGGGCGCCCCGTGTAGCTGATGATGACGGCCCGGGCGGCCGAACTGCCGCGGTGGTCGCAGAACACGATTGTGCCGTTCGTGGCGCGTTTGCCGAATGGCCGATAAACAAACACCGCACGGTTCGCCGAGATGGTTCCGCCCGGTGTCCGATAGTTCAAGATCAGAGGTTCGGTCGGATCGCGGCGCGCCGGTTCGCGGCCATCGCTGTTGACGAAGACGATCCAGCCGGCACTCCAGGCAGCCGGTGCATCGCTGCAGGTCGAAGCGTCAGCGCTGCGACAGATGACTGTATCGACACCGCGTTTGATCGCTTCTGAGCGGGCCAGGTGTGCCGAATGAACAAACGTGTTGACACGAGCGGTGCGACGCGCGTCGTGAAGGGTGTTTGCAAGAGTCGGGACTGCAACGGTGAGGACGATCGCAGCGACCGCGAGCGTCACGAGCAGGTCGAGCAGGGTAAAAGCGGAATGGTGCATTGCAACCTCCTTGTCGCAAACTGAACTCCTGTAACTGCTTGTTTTAGACGAAATTCGGGCTTTTTCAAGAATGAGTCTTTAAAAATTGATTGCTCTGCGTATACTGTCGCGAACTCGTAATTTTTCGAGTCCCAGGGAGGAATGGCATGACCGACGAGCAGTTGATCGGGCTTCTTCGTGAGCACGAGATATCACCGACACCGCAACGCATCGCAATCGCGAGAATCCTGTTGCCAAAACCACGCCATATGTCAGCGGACGACATCATCAGCGAAGTACGACACAAGTCGCGCAGTGTGTCGAAAGCCACCGTCTACAACACATTGAACCTGTTTGTCGAACGGGGACTGTTGAAAGACCTGAACATCGATCAGGATCGCGTGATCTTCGATTCGAACACGGCTCACCACCACCACATCTACAATATGGACACGGGCGAACTGACGGACATCTGCCCGACTACGGTTGAGTTCGCCAGGTTGCCCGATTTGCCGACAGACACGGAGCCTGATTCGGTGCAGATCACGTTCCGGGTACGCGGCGCCGCCTGACAATCCGGCGCAATTGCGCCTGTTATCGCCTTTACTTATACTCCCGCGCCTCGCGCGTGCCGGAGTAGCTCAGTCGGTAGAGCAACGCATTCGTAATGCGTAGGTCCGCAGTTCGAGTCTGCGCTCCGGCACCAGTAAATTCAGACACTTCCGACTGCTTCTCCTCTCGAAAAGTCGTCTTTGCTACCGTTCTGCTACCAAACACGGTGTCCGCGAGTTGGTCCCCGATGTCGTCGCGTACAGCGAAATGCCCTGCTTAGTCGCTGGTATTGGTCGGGCGGGAAGATCGATGCATGGCAAGCGATGGCCATGTCAACCAAGATCCTCATGGTGCGTTAAACTGGGTTTGAGAGGGCCCCAAATAT
>JAZFZN010000021.1:0-7976 GCA_036475515.1 Gammaproteobacteria bacterium | reverse complement strand
GAAATTCGCGCTCAGGGTGGTCTTCCCGCAACCGATGTCACCGGTGATCACGACGAAGCCGTCCGAAAGCAGCAGGGCCGAATCCATGTATGCCTTGGCCTGCGCGTGCTGCGTCGACAGATAAAGGAAACTCGGATCCGGAGACACCCGAAACGGATGTTCCCTTAAATTGAAGGACTTAAGATACATTCCTAAAGAGATCCGGCATGAGCATTGCGCAACCGTGCATGTTAATCAGAAGCCGGGACAGGTTCAATCGACATCGTCATAAACCAGAGCATTCCAGACCGCCAGACCGGACCGGGCTGGACACTGCTCGGAGCCAGTCAGGCGGATGAGTATAATCTCCGGCTCTTTCACGCAGGCCGGCCGATTCAGGAGCCAAATCCATGCAGAAGGTCATGGTCTGTCTGAAACGTGTCGTGGATTTCAATGTCCGCGTGCGGGTCAGACCAGACGGAAGCGGTGATGCTACGGACGGGGTCAAGATGAGCATCAACCCGTTCGATGAGATTGGACTCGAAGAAGCGTTGCGCATCAAAGAACGCGGCGACGCCGATGAAGTGGTCGTCGTTTCGATCGGACCGTCCGATTGTCAGCAACAACTCCGCACCGGGCTCGCCATGGGCGCTGACCGCGCAATCCTGGTCGAAACCAGTGAAACGATCGACCCGCTCTGCTCCGCACGCGTGTTCCATGCCTTGATCCGGCGTGAACAACCCGGACTGGTCTTGATGGGCAAACAGGCGATCGACGACGACAACAACCAGACGGGGCAGATGCTCGCGGCGTTGTGGGTGCGTCCACAAGCAACGTTTGCTTCCGAACTGGTATTGTCGGACGGGACCGCGCGCGTGACGCGCGAAGTCGACGCGGGTCTCGAAACCATCGACGTCGAACTGCCGGCCGTCGTCACGACAGATCTGCGGCTCAACGAACCACGCTACGTAAAACTGCCGGAGATCATGAAAGCCAAACGCAAACCGCTCGAGACGATCGGGCTGGGTGAACTCGGCGTGGAAGCGACCGCACAACACAAGTTCGTGAACTACGAGCCACCGGCACCACGGGCCAAAGGTGAGCAGCTTGCTGACGTGGCGGAACTGATTGGAAAACTGAAAGAAAAAGGGTTGTTGTGATGGGTCGTATCCTGATTGTCGCCGAACACGATGGCAGCACACTCAACGCGTCCACCGCGAAATGCATCACCTGCGCAGAAACGATCGACAATGACGGCATCGATGTCGTCGTATTCGCGTCAGATGGCGCTGCAGTGTGCGAACAAACATCGGCACTCGCCGGCGTTTCCAGAGTCCTTCGTATCGACAACGCCGCCAACGAACACGCACTCGCCGCAATACTGGCGCCGCAGATCGCGGCGCTGGCCGGTGACTACAGCCACGTCTTCGGCCCTTCGACGACGTTTGGTAAGGACCTGATGCCGCGGGTAGCGGCCCTGCTCGGCGTCGGCCAGGTCAGCGACATCATGGAGGTGCTGGACACGCATCGTTTCCGCCGACCGATCTATGCCGGCAATGCCATTGCCACCGTGGACGCACCACCGGACCATATTCTGATCGCGACGGTCCGCACGGCTTCATACAGCGCTGCCGCGAGCGGTGGCAGCGCCGAGATCGAAACACGCCACCTCGATGTGGAATTGCCCGATCACACGCGCTTCGTCAAACTGGATGCCGATGAGACCGGAAGACCCGATTTGCAGAGTGCAGCACGCGTCGTATCCGGTGGCCGCGCACTGGGGAGTTCGGCCAATTTCGAACTGATCTTTGGTCTTGCCGAAAAGCTCGGCGCCGCCGTCGGTGCGTCCCGTGCAGCCGTAGACGCCGGCTATGTGCCAAACGATCTGCAGGTCGGACAGACCGGCAAGATCATCGCGCCGGATCTGTATTTCGCCATCGGGATATCGGGCGCCATCCAGCACCTGACCGGTATCAAGGACGCCGGCACGATCGTTGCGATCAACAAGGATCCTGAGGCGCCGATCTTCGAGGTGGCCGACTACGGCCTGGTCGGTGATTTGTTCCAAATCGTCCCGGAACTCGAGAACGCCCTCGACTGATCGCACCCCATTGCCACATCGAGTCTGGATTCGGTGCGAGGAATTCGTATAGACGGGACGGCTACAGATTTGCGAGGACGTTTTCCGCGGTGCTGACCTGAAACTCGCCGGGTTTTTCGACGTACAACTGTTCGACAGTACCGTCGTTCAGCACCATCGCAAAGCGTTGTGAACGCGTTCCCATCTGCCAATTGCTGGCGTCGAGTTCGAGTCCGATTGCACGGCTGAAGTCGCCGTTGCCGTCGGCGATCATCATGACCCTGTCGCCGGCGCTGCGGTCTTTGCCCCACGCATTCATCACGAAAGCATCATTGACGGCCATACACGCGATCAGATCGACGCCTTTGTCGCGAATGGCGTCTGCGTGCTCGAGAAAACCAGGCAGGTGTTTTTCCGAGCAGGTAGGGGTAAACGCACCCGGTACCGAAAACAGAACGACCTTCTTCCCGGCAAACAGTTCGTCGGCCGGTACGTTCGTTGGACCCGTTTCACCCATATAAGAGAGTTTCTGCGACGGTAGTTTTTCACCGACCTGGATCATTTGGATTCTCCGGAGCTGAGAGCGAGCGTGCTATTCTACCGCGGCCCCAAGCAGCCCGGCATCCAGTCCCGGGAATGACCACCCCTTTGATCTGCTGATAAGATACGCCCTTTTCGGCCGGCGCCCTGCCGGCGTCACTGGGGAGACCCGATGGATTTTCAGCTCACCGACAATCAACAAATGATTCAGGAAGCGGCTCGCGATTTCGCGCAGAACGAGATCGCGCCGATTGCGGCGGAGTTCGATCGCAGCGGCGAGTTCCCAATCGAGACAATACGCAAAGCCGGTGAACTCGGATTCATGGGCGTCGAAGTGCCACCGGAGTACGGTGGCGCCGGGCTGGATGCGATCGGGTTCGTGTTGATGATGGAAGAGATATGCGCCGCCGACGCCGCCCACGGGACCATCATCTCGGTCAACAATTCGCTGTATTGCACCGGCATCCTCGACTTCGGCAACGAAGAGCAGAAACGGAAATTCGTCACACCGATTGCGTCCGGCGAGGCCGTCGGCGCCTATGCGCTGACCGAACCTTCGTCGGGATCCGATGCAGGCAGCATGCGTTGCAGAGCCGAGCTGTCAGAAGACGGAACGGTTTACGTCATCAACGGGAAAAAATCGTGGATTACGTCGGGCCCGGTAGCGAAGTACATCGTCCTGTTTGCAGTAACGAATCCGGAGCTCGGTTCCAAAGGCATTTCGGCGTTTGTTATCGACACGGATGAACCAGGCTTTATCCGTGGCAAGTCCGAACCAAAGCTTGGTATCCGTGCGTCCGCAACTTGTGAGATCGAATTCGAAAACTACAAGTGCCCGGTGGACAACCGCATCGGTGATGAAGGGATCGGCTTCAAGCTTGCGATGACCATTCTCGATGCCGGTCGCATTGGCATCGCCGCGCAAGCCGTCGGTATCGCACGCGCGGCCTATGAAGCCTCCGTCGAGTTCGCCAAAGAACGCAACGCTTTCGGTCGACCGATCGGCGAGTTTCAGATGATCCAGGCAAAGATCGCCGACATGAAGACACGTCTCGAAGCAGCGCGCCTACTGACTCTGAAAGCTGCATGGAACAAGCCGCGTGCGAAGGCCAGCGGTGGACGCAACACGCTGGAAGCGAGTACGGCAAAACTCTATGCATCGGAAGCTGCGATGTTCATCGCACATCAAGCGGTACAGATCCATGCCGGCATGGGTTACAGCAAAGAAATGCCGATCGAACGCTATTTCCGTGACGCAAAGATCACCGAGATCTACGAAGGCACGAGTGAGATCCAGCGTCTGGTGATCGCGCGCGCCGAAACCGATCTGCGCTAATCAACACTCCGGGCCAGGAATCACTTTCCCCGGGTTCATGATCCCGTGCGGATCGAGCGCCTTTTTCAATGTCTGCATGAGTCCGATTTCGACCGGATCACGATAGCGTAGCAGTTCGTCGCGTTTCAGCTGACCTACACCGTGCTCCGCGCAAATACTGCCGCCGTACTGCTTGACGTTGTCGTGCACGATGCGGCTCATTTCGTTCCATCGGGAAAGAAACACATCGCGTTCCATATCGACGGGCTGACTCAGATTGAAATGCACGTTGCCATCACCTGCATGACCGAATGCCACGACACGGATACCGGGAATTTCGGAACGCACCGCTTCTGTCGCCGATTCGACAAACGAGTCAACCGCCGACAACGGCACCGAAACATCATGCTTGATGCTGCCGCCTTCTTTCTTCTGGGCCTCGGACATCGACTCTCGCAGTCGCCAGAACGCTTCCGCTTGCACACCTGAAGTCGCAATGGCGGCATCTGTGATCAGATCTTTTTCCGCAGCCGTTTCCAGAAGTCGTTCGAGGTCGCGTTCGGTCCTGTCACCGGACCTCTGGCCGCCCAGCTCGATCAGTACGTACCACGGATGCTCATTGGTCAACGGACTGCGGGTATCCGGGATGTGTCGCAATACGAACTCGAGCCCGGCGGACGGGAGGAACTCGAAGGCCAGCAATTCGTCGGCTACGACTGTTCGAGCGTGTTCGAACAGGCTCATGATTTCGCCGACCGAGCTGATGCCGACCCAAGCGGTCGCAACATCCAGTGGTTTCGGAAACAGTCGCAATACCGCACCGGTGATGACACCGAGCGTTCCTTCTGCACCAATGAACAACTGTTTCAGATCATATCCGGCCGTGTCCTTGTACAGTCTGCGTAACCCGCCCCAGACGCGACCGTCCGGCAACACGACCTCGAGTCCCAGGGTCAGGTCGCGCATGGTTCCGTAGCGCACAACGTGCACACCGCCGGCGTCGGTCGACAGATTGCCACCAATCGTACAGCTGCCTTCCGCGGCCAGGCTCAGTGGAAACAAAAACCCTGCGTCTTCGGCTGCACTTTGCAGATCGGCAAGGACACAACCTGCGTCAACGGTTGCAGTCGCGTCGCGACGATCGACGGCACGGACACGGTTCATCCGTGTCAGGTTCAGAAGAATTTGCGCTCCGGATGCGTCAGGTACGCCGCCGCCACACAGACCCGTATTGCCGCCCTGTGGCACGATACCAACCCGGTGTTCCGCGCAGACGGTCACGACACGGGAAACTTCCTTCGTCGTTGCCGGCCGGATCAACAACGGCGTACGTCCCCGATACAAACCGCGCCAGTCCGTTAGATAGGGTTCGAGCTCTTCCGGGTCGTCTACCCAGCCGTCGGGACCGACGGCCTCCTTCAGTGTTTTGAGAACGGAGTCAGTGGGCTTTGTCATCGGCTGCAGTCATGAACTCGGCACATTTCTCGGCGATCATTATCGTCGGTGCATTCGTATTCCCGCCGATCAGTGTCGGCATCACGGAAGCATCGGCGACCCTCAGGCCTTCGAGACCATTTACGCAGAGTTCATCGTCGACGACCGCTTCATCGCCGTCGCCCATCCTGCATGTACCCACCGGATGGTAGACCGTTTCGGCCGTACGCGAGACATACGCGCGAACTTCTGAATCGCTCTGGACGTCATCGCCTGGTGTGACTTCAACACCCCGGCAGTCGTCGAATGCTTTTGCGGCCAGAATCTCGCGTGCGACCCGAAAACCCCGCACGGTTCGTTCGAGGTCTTCCGGATCGTTGAAATAGTTTGGCTGGATCGCCGGATGGTGTTCGGGATCCGCACTGTGCAGCGTGATGCGTCCGCGACTTCGTGGTCGCAGGAAACAACAGTGCAACGTATAGCCGTATCCACGCATCAACCGACGTCCGTGATCGACAACGAAGGTCGGAATGAAATGCAGCTGTAGATCCGGCACCGGTTCGTCGGGGGACGATTTCACAAAGCCACCTGCTTCGGCGACGTTGCTGGCCCAGAAACCGCTGCCGGTGAAGGCGTAGCGTACGAGTTCTGCCGCCGCCTTCGGAACAAACCGGGGCGACCATGCATAGGATGTGCGTGAACTGTCGCGTTGCAGGATCGTTACATCCAGGTGGTCCTGCAGGTTCGCACCGACCCCCGGCAAACTGTGCACCTGTTCGATGCCGTGTCTGTCGAGTTCATCGGACGGACCAACACCGGAAAGCATGAGCAGCTGTGGTGTGTTGACTGCGCCGCCACAAAGCACAATTTCCCCGGCCTCGATCTCAAACTGGTCGCCTTTCCGACGGTACCGCACGCCCCGTGCACGAAGTCCGTCGAATAAAACCCGCGTCGCCAGCGCACCGGTTACGATGTCGAGGTTCTTTCGGCCCCGCGCCGGTTTCAGGTAAGCACTGGAACTGCTGCAACGCCTGCCGTTGCGTTGCGTTACCTGATAAAAGCCGACGCCTTCCTGTACCGCACCATTGAAGTCATCGTTGACGCGGAAACCGCATTCTGTGCCGGCAACGACAAAACGGTGGCTCAACGGGTTAACACCACGCAGATCGGCGACATTCAGCGGGCCACCGGTGCCGTGATAGAGACCGGGACCCCGTTCATTGTGTTCGGCGCGTTTGAAAATCGGCAGCACCGACTTGTAGTCCCAACCCTCGTTCCCGCGTTCTGCCCAGTGTTCGTAGTCCATCCGGTGACCACGGATGTAGATCATGGCATTGACGGAACTGCTGCCACCGAGGGTTTTTCCACGTGGCCACCACAGACGGCGGCCGTTCAGGTTTTCTACGGGTTCCGTTTGGTATCCCCAGTTGTAAATCCTGCGTACCGCGATGCCGAGGATCCCCATCGGAATATGGATCAGTGGACTGCGGTCTCGAGGTCCGGCCTCGAGCAGACACACGCGCTTGTTCGGGTTTGCGGACAATCGGTTGGCGAGGACACAACCAGCCGACCCGGCACCGACGATGATCGTGTCGTACTGTTTCATTCAGTGGCTGTGGACCCGCGGGTCGTGAATCGCAAGACCAGGTAACCGGCGACGGCGGACAACAAGGTGCCCACCAGAATGCCGAGGCGGTCATCCGCCAAATTCGAGTCCATTCCGACCTGCGCGAACGCGAGCCCGGATATGAACAGACTCATCGTGAAACCGATGCCCGCCAACAATGAAACCCCGTATAGCTGCGACCAGCTAACACCCGCGGGCATCGGTGCACGTGCGATCAATACCGCCAGCGCAGCAAAACCAAACACTCCGATCTGCTTGCCGAAGAACAGACCAGCCGCAATACCCAGGGGTACCGGTTCGAGCACCGCGGATGGAGTCAAGCCTTCCAGCGATATACCCGCATTACAGAATGCGAACGCCGGCAGGATCACAAAAGCCACTGGCGCGTGAAGACTGTGTTCGAGCACATGAAGTGGTGATTGCCCCGCTTCGTTCCCAGCGCGCATTGGAATAAAAAACGCCAGAACAACACCCGCCAGCGTCGCATGCACGCCTGACTTCAAAACCGCAAGCCACAATATGACCCCGACGAGAATATAGGGGGCGAGGTTGGTAACACCGCGGCGATTCAACAGGAACAGCACAACCAGACAAAAGAGCGCAGCAAGCAACATAACTCCCGACAGTGTATCGGTGTAGAACGCTGCGATGATGACGATCGCACCGATGTCATCCATGATCGCCAATGAGACCAGAAACACTTTCAGTGCGGCCGGTATCCGGGAACCGAGTAGCGCCAGGACGCCGAGTGCAAACGCAATGTCGGTCGCGGCCGGAATCGCCCAGCCATTCAACGCTTCCGAATCACCCCAGTTGAAATAGACGTAGATCGCAGCCGGCACGACCATGCCGCCGATCGCTGCCGCGGTGGGCAGGATCAGTTTGGACGGGTTAGATAGTTCTCCTTCGAGCAACTCACGTTTAAGCTCGAGCCCGACCAGGAGAAAGAAAATCGACATCCAAAGGTCGTTGACCCAGAGCAGTACCGGCTTCTCGACCGA
>JAZFZN010000020.1:0-3843 GCA_036475515.1 Gammaproteobacteria bacterium | reverse complement strand
ATATACCGAGCGCGATCAGCACTTCGCGTACTCGCCAACCGATCAACAACAACAGACCCGCTGCGAGTTCGACGTAAGGAATGATTGTGCCGAAAACGGTCAGCAACCAGACCGGAATCCAGGTATCGGCGAAGCCCTGAACGAACAACCGGCTCGCGTGCTCGGCGGCTGTCAGGATGAAGACTTTCCAGTAGGCCGCCATCAGGAACAACACGCCGAGAACCCAGCGAGCGATGAACACGGCGGCGATCAGAGAGGTCCGGTCCACAGAACCTCGTCGGCTGTTATTAGCCTTTCATTGACTTGAAGAACTCAGCGTTGGTTTTTGAGTCCTTCATCCTGTCAGTCAGGAATTCAACGGCGGTCAACTCATCCATCGGGTGCAGCAGTTTGCGCAATATCCACATCTTCTGCAGTTCTTCAGGACTCGTCAGCAGTTCTTCGCGACGCGTTCCCGAGCGATTGATGTGCATGGCCGGGTAAATGCGCTTTTCGGCAATGCGGCGGTCGAGATGAATTTCCCAGTTGCCGGTGCCTTTGAATTCCTCGTAGATCACGTCGTCCATGCGCGAACCCGTCTCGACCAATGCCGTTGCGATAATCGTCAGGCTGCCACCCTCTTCGATATTGCGTGCGGCACCAAAGAAACGTTTCGGACGCTGCAACGCGTTTGCGTCCACGCCACCGGTCAATACCTTGCCCGATGACGGCACGACGGTGTTGTACGCGCGCGCCAGACGGGTAATCGAGTCGAGCAGAATCACAACATTGCGTTTGTGTTCGACGAGTCGTTTGGCTTTTTCGATGACCATTTCGGCAACCTGCACGTGACGAGTTGCTGGTTCATCGAACGTGCTCGATACGACCTCGCCCTGGACCGTGCGCGCCATTTCAGTCACTTCTTCCGGACGTTCGTCGATCAACAGAACGATCAGATCGGTATCCGGATGATTCGAAGTAATCGACAGGGCGATGTTCTGCAGCAGCATCGTCTTGCCCGCTTTGGGTGGCGAGACGATCAGGCCACGCTGACCTTTCCCGACCGGTGCGACCAGATCGATGATGCGGGCGGTCATGTCTTCGGTGCTACCCGTCCCGCGCTCCAGACGCATGCGCTCGTCCGGGAACAGCGGAGTGAGGTTCTCGAACAGAACCTTGCCACGCGCAGCTTCCGGCGATTCGTGATTGATCTCCGCTACCCGCAGCAACGCGAAATAGCGTTCGGATTCTTTTGGTGGCCGGATCAGACCGGAGACTGTATCCCCCGTACGCAGATTGAAGCGTCGGATCTGGCTTGGCGAAACATAGATATCGTCCGGCCCGGCAAGGTATGAACTGTCGGCTGACCGCAGAAAGCCAAAGCCGTCCTGAAGGATCTCGAGTACGCCATCGCCGTAGATGTCCTCGCCTTTTGCGGCGTGCGCCTTCAGCATCGAGAAAATGATGTCCTGCTTGCGCGACCGGGCGAGACTGTCGAGCCCCATCGCGGTCGCCGTTTCGATCAACTCAGCGACGGGTTTCTCCTTGAGGTTTGAGAGGTTCATCGCGTTCTCGCTGAGCGTGACCGCCCCCACCTCGAGCTCCTGCAGGTCCTCGTGGTCTGCTTCGTTCCGTTTCCGTGGTCGGCGTTTCGCGTTTCCGTTGGTGGAACGTCGTGATTTTCCGGGCCCTTTGGTCCGGTTGCGCGCTGAACTGCCCAAGTAACCCCTCATAGATTAGTTTCAAGGAATGAAGCAAGTTGCGACTTCGAAAGTGCTCCGACTTTCTGCGCCTCAACGGAACCATTCTTGAATAACATCAGTGTTGGAATTCCCCGAATGCCGAACTTTGGCGGTGTCTTCGGGTTTTCATCGATATTCAGTTTCGCGATCTTCAACTTGCCCGCGTACTGGCCGGCGATCTCTTCGAGAATCGGCGCAATCATCTTACATGGACCACACCATTCGGCCCAGAAATCCAGCAATACCGGCTCTGAACTCTTCAGAACGTCAGTTTCGAAATTCTCGTCACTGGTATGAACGATGCTTTCGCTCACGTTTCAGCCTCCCAAAGAAATCTGGTTTTTTCCGACATTCCGATTCACGGAGTCGGGACAACGGGTATAGACCTAGCGCGCTTGTCAGGCACAGTGGCACTGAATCAGAGGTTTTACTCCAGGATGCGCGGGCTGGTAGAGTAATCGATCTGCGCGGCACGGACCGCGGCTTCTTCCCGGTATTGTGAACCCGACCGAAGGCGATTTGCAACCCTCCCTTCGGCAACTTCGAAAAATAATCGATGGCCCAGACGCATCTGACAGAAACCCGTTTTGATCAACTGGCGCTATCTGGACCGCTTCTAAAGGGTCTGGACGAAGCCGGCTTCGAGCATTGCACGCCGATCCAGGCGCGCACCTTGCCAGCCGCATTGGATGGCAAGGACATCGCCGGACAGGCACAAACCGGAACCGGGAAAACGGCGGCTTTTCTTCTGGCGATGTTCGATCGACTGATGCGCAAGCCCGCGTCGCCACAGCGGCGTGACAATGATCCACGTGCAGTTGTAATCGCGCCGACACGTGAACTCGCCGTACAGATCCACAGGGACGCCGAAACGCTCGGTGCACATACCGGGCTGCGATTCGGCCTGGTATTTGGAGGCATCGACTACGAGAAACAAAGGCGCTATCTCGAACAGGGCGTGGACGTGCTGATCGGTACTCCCGGTCGGATGATCGGCTATTTCAAACAAAAGGTCTTCAGTCTGCGCGCTGTTGAAGTCCTGGTGCTCGATGAGGCCGACCGCATGTTCGACCTCGGTTTTATCAAGGATATCAGGTACTTGTTGAGACGCATGCCATCGCGGGACCAGCGCCTGACCATGTTGTACTCGGCAACTTTATCCCACCGGGTCATGGAACTGGCATACGAGCACATGAACGAACCGACGGTAGTTCGTATCGACCCCGGGCAGATCACCGTCGAACGTGTACGCGAGGTGATCTACTTTCCTTCCAACGACGAGAAACTTCGGCTGCTCATCGGCCTGCTCAAGAGAATGGATCCCAAACGCACGCTGGTGTTCGTGAATACAAAGCGTGCTGTCGAAGGCGTGCACGACCATCTGGTCGCCAACGGAATCGAAGCCGCTGCGATGTCCGGTGATGTGCCGCAAGCAAAACGGCTACGCATGCTGGACGCGTTTCAGAGGGGAACCCTGCCAGTGTTGATTGCGACCGACGTGGCCTCACGCGGTCTGCATATTCCGGCCGTCAGTCACGTATTCAACTACGATCTGCCGGTCGACGCCGAGGACTACGTACACCGGATCGGCCGCACGGCGCGCCTCGGTGCGGAAGGCGACGCGATCAGCTTCGGGTGCGAGGAGTATGTCTTCTCGCTACCAGATATCGAAAAATTCATCGGGCATTCGATTCCCCGCGCCACAATTGAACCCGGGATGCTCGTCGATGAGTTGAAACGTCCACCGAGGAAACCGAAACGTCCACATCAGGGAGCGAGAAGCCAAGGTTCACACGGCGGCAGTGGGCGATCGCAAAAAAAGGGTTCGCGCAGACGATCTCGCAGGCGCCACGCCCCGATCAAATAAGGACTAGCCCGTTCGGGCTTCTTCGCCGAGTGTCCCGCTTCTGGAATCGAAAACGGGTTTGAGACGACGGATTGCCTCCGCTTCTTCGAGACCGCGTACAGAAGCGTAGCGGCTCGGAACAAGTTCGTTCCAGAAGTAGTTGTCGAAACGCAGGTCCAGCAGTACGCCATCCATATCGAGAAGGACCGTCTCGATCGCGGTCCATGGAACCAATACTGTTACGTTGGCGTCCATCGGGGCTATCATAAAGCCACG
>JAZFZN010000019.1:0-10930 GCA_036475515.1 Gammaproteobacteria bacterium | reverse complement strand
TTTATTCTTGTTCTTAGCGATATTCACCGCGGCTCCGTCCCAGTCAAACTGAGTCTACTCGGCACAGGGCACTTTTCCCAAGTCCCGAACTTCGGGAATCTCGCTACGGGCTTCGGTTCTGCGAGTTTCGTCACATCTTTGCATAACCCCCTCCGTATACTGAGATACGACGCGAAAGCGTGTGACTGCGGTGTTATGTAAAAGGGTGTTATGGGCGCCATGTACGCACGGTCGTCGGGGAGCCAGACGGACGCGATCGCAAAACCGCAAGTGCTGGTCCTTTCCCGGACCGAAGAACTTAAGAACCAGATCTGCCGCGCGGTAGGCGACGGCGCGGGTGTCGTTCACGCCACCAATCTGCGCAAAGCCATCGAGGCGACGGAACGCATCGACGTGTCGGTCGTCATCACCGACGCCACCACCAAACGGGACGAATTCATATCCTTGCGCAACCGGCTGTCTCAGTACGCCGATTCCGCCGTATGGATACTCGCGGCCGAACGCGGTCAGACCAACGACCTGCTCAACATGGTTAATTCAGGTGAGATCTTCCGATTCCTGTTCAAGCCGATCGCTACCGAACAGGCGCGTCAGCACATCGACGCAGCGCTGCAACAGAACAACAGGGGTCGGCTGAAAGTGGTCCCGAAACTGGACGAAACGCTCGATTCGTTACCGGTGCTGTCGGAGGATGAACCGCAGATTGAAGAAATCGACTTCGGCAGCCACTCCGAGGTAGTACTCGAGACTAAAGAGCCTGAATCGTTCGAAGCGGTACTCGAAGCAGAACCACAACCACAAAACACCGAGCCGGAAGCACACGACGCGGAGTCGTTCGACGATGATTCCTACGACGATCGCATGGACGTCGATCCTTTCGGTTCCGGTGACGGACGCGATGGCACGTCGATGATCTCCCTCGCTGTTATCGCCAGCATGGTGGCCGGACTCGTTCTCGCGGCCGGCGCCGCATGGATGTTCATCGGCTACATGAACAAACAAGACGCCGTTCTCGTGCAACGCGCCGATGTCGCGGAGATCGAAGCCTTCGAGGCGCTGGCTCAGGCAGCAACCGCCTTCGACGACGGCCGCTATGTCGAACCCGAGTTCGACAACGCCCTGTTCTACAACCAGCTCGTCCTCGAACGTGAACCGACAAACGAAGAAGCGAACCTCGGGCTCGATCGCATTGCGCAGGTCTATGTTCAGCAGCTCATTACGGCCCTGCAGGATGACCGACCCGAAGACGCGATCTCGGCCCGCATCACCGTCGAACAGATCCGTCCGGACCACCCGCAGCTAAATGCACTGGACCGAGAACTTTCATTGCACGCCGTAACGCTGCTCACCGAGGTTCGGGACGCACTGGAGGCCGGGGAGATCGAACAGGGACAAGAGCGTCTGGATCTCGCGACCTTAATCCTGTCGCCGGACGACCCACAGGTCATGGAACTGTCAGAGCTGATCGCAACGACGCTGCGCACCAGTCGAGTCGACGAACTGGCCAGCGAGGCACGTCAGAAGATCCGCGAAGGGCGCCTCGTCGCACCGGCAAACGACAACGCCAAGGCTTATCTCGAACAATTGCACGAGTTCGATGCGGAAAGCGAAGCCTTCGACAGTGGCATGCGTTCACTGTCGAATGCGCTTCTGGCGCGTGCGCGTACATATCGAACACGTGGTGAGTTCAATACGGCAAGACGCTGGATCAACGAAGCCGGGACTCTGGATGTCGACACTGCCGGTGTGCTGCGTGCACGCCAGGCGGTAGACAACGCAGAACGCGAAGCACAGATTCAGGCCGCGGCCGCGACCGCACAAGCCACCGCTGCCGCAGAAACCGCAGCGTCGGAAGCACCGGCCGCAGAACCGCCGGCCGTACAAACGGTTGCTGCGACGCCGGCACGCTCCGATCCGATAGCCGCGACCGAGTCCGAAGCAAAAGACCGCGGTGGATTTTTTGGTCTGTTCGGTTCGCGTTCTGACGACTCCGCCGGGTCGACGGTTCCACCGGAAATCGTTTCGCTGGAAAGTCTGACGACAGTCAACTACGTCGCACCGCGCTATCCACGCGAAGCAACGCGCTTCGGTGTCACCGGGTGGGTCGACGTCGAATTCACGGTCAATGAACGCGGGGAAACGCAGGACATCGATATCCTCGATGCCGAACCGCGTGGCTATCAGTTCGAACGCGCTACGTTGTCAGCGGTCAAGAAATGGACGTTCCAGCCGAAGCGTGTTGACGGGAGACCCGTCGCACAGCGCACTCGCTTGCGAGTCGATTTCGCCCAGTAAAACCCAAAGATCCCTCGCTGCGCTCGGGACGACGGATTCTTCGCCCCCCGAGCCGAAGCCTCGAACGCAGTGAGAGGTATTGGCGAGGGACCTCGCGGGCTCAGGAACATAGCGAGTCACGCTCAGGGCGAAACATTATCCGTTACGGACGTGGCGGACGAACCAGGCAACAAACAGCGCGAACGTGACGCCACCGACGAGCATCGCAACGACCTCTGAGCCAGCCCATTCCGTGCCGATTCCTGCCGGTCGACGGCCGAGCATGAACGCGGCGGCCGCAATGCCGACACCGAGCAGCCCTTCACCACCGACAAAACCACTACCGAGCAGAACACCACGTTCCCGGCGTTGGGCGGCCTGTGTCTCGTCACCTGCCGAACGCTCCAGCCACAAACGCAACATGCCGCCAAGAAACACCGGGGTCATCGTCGATACCGGCAGGTAAACACCGACCGCAAACGGCAGCGACGGGATGCGGAACAATTCACACAGAATCGCTATTCCGACTCCGATACCGACCAGGCCCCAGGGCAATTGCTGGTCTACCACGCCCTCGATCACCAGCTTCATCAGCGTCGCCTGTGGCGCCGGCAGCTCCTGGGTGCCAAAGCCAAAGGTTTCGGCCAGCAACCACACCGACATCGCGACGAAAATCATCGATGTCAGCACGCCGATGATCTCACCGGTCTGCTGACGTCTTGGGGTTGCACCGAGCAGGAAACCGGTCTTGAGATCCTGAGACGTGTCGCCGGCGATCGACGCCGCGATCGCGACGACGCAACCGACCGTGAGCGCTGCCGCTTTGCCGGACATATCGGTCCAGCCAAAGGCGAGAAATATGCTCGAAGTACCGAGTAGCGCGGCAATCGTCATACCGCTGGTCGGGTTGCTGGTCACTCCGACCAAACCGACGATGCGGGATGCACCCGTAACGAAGAAAAACGCAAAAACGACGACACACAGTGCTGCGATCAAACGCACAGGCAGACCGCCGACGTTGCCAAACACCGCCGGCACGAACGCGAGGATCAACACGACGATTCCGAGACCGATGCCGACATAGCGCAGAGGCAGATCCTGATCAGTACGTAACTGCGGCACAGTATGTTCTTCGATCCGCTCTTTGATTTGTTTTGCGCCGATCGAAAAACTCTCGATCATGACCGGAATGGTTCGGATCAAAGTGATGATCCCGCCGGCTGCAACCGCGCCGGCACCGATGTAACGCACGTACCGGGTCCAGATCTGGCTCGGCGACATGTGGTGGATCAGCATCTCGGTCTCCGGGAACAGTGGCACGGAGTGTGCGTCACCCCAGACGGCAATCGACGGGATGATCACGAGCCAGGCGAGGAAGCCACCACCGACCATGATGCTCGCGATGCGTGGGCCGAGGATGTATCCGACTCCGAAGAGCGCCAGTGACAAGTCCATACCCAGCTGGCCCTTCTTCAGAAACGGGACTTGTGTGACGACGTGATCCGGTATGACTTTCATCCAGGACGTGAGCGTTTTGATCAACGCGCCAGCGGCCAGTCCGTAGTACACGAAACGCGCCTGCGGGCCGCCGACCTCGTTGGCGACCAGCACTTCTGCACAGGCCGTGCCTTCCGGATACGGCAGCTTTCCGTGCTCCCGGACGATCAGAAACCGCCGCAACGGGATCATGAACAGAACGCCGATCAGACCACCACACATCGCCAGCAACGACATCTGTGCGAGCGACGGCGAAAGACCCCACAGGAATAACGCCGGGAGTGTGAATATCACACCGCTCGCAAGCGAACTGGATGCCGACCCCGTGGTCTGTGACATGTTCGCTTCGAGTATCGTGCTACCGACACCCGCAGCCTGCAGCGCACGAAACGCTGCAATGGTCATCACGGCAACCGGGATCGACGTCGAAATGGTCAAACCCGCGCGCAGGCCAAGATAGGCATTCGCCGCGCCAAACAGGATTCCGAAAAGAACACCGAATCCGATCGCCTTCAGCGTGAATTCGGCCGGGCTTTCCGCTGGCGACACGTACGGGTCATACTGCTCGCCCGGTCGCAGTGGAACATAGGCCTTGTCGTTCAGACCATGCTCAGCCATCGGCCGTCCCTCTCGAGGCAAAAGAAGGCCGTCAGTCTATGAAACGCAAAAGCTGTGGGTCAATGAGAAACGCGGATCAGCCCGTGTTTTCGCGTGGCTGATCGTCTGAATGATCTTCGGCCTGGTCCGATGCTGCCTGTTCGACATCATCGGATTTCATCGTCGGTAGTTTCAGTTTCGGCAATGCCGGAACGGTCGGGTCGTGGCGCAGGTACTCGGCTTCGAGTTCAGAGTAGCGTTCTTTCCAGGCGGCGTTCTCGCCCTCGAGACGCTCGATCAGTTTGCGGAGATTGCGCACGGACTTCATCAGTTTCCCGGTCGAACGATCGCGCTCTTCGAGGAGGCCGTCGAGTTCCTCCGCACGCGAGGCCCGGGCGCTGAGCTCCTCGATTTCGCCGTTGTGCTGCTCGACATTCTTCAGCTGCTCCTCGAGTGCCTTCACCTGATCTTCGAGACCCGCAATGTGCTTGTCCTTTTCGCGAATGTCCCGCCTTGAGGTTTTCTTGCTCGTCTTCTTGTTGGCTTCGCGCAGTTCTTCGACTTCGGTCTGCAGAGATTCGACCAGCTGTTTCTTCTCTTTCAAGGCGTCTTCGTTCTCCTGCACGCGTTTCAGCTCGGCTGCGAGCTCTTTGATACGTGCCTTGTCGTCCTCGACCAAAGTACGCAGTTTCTGCGTATCCGCTTCCTGTTTGTGCAGATCAACCGTCGAACGCCGCAGTTCCACAAAATCTGATTCGAGGGAATCGATCAATTGCTGCCTCGCCGTCAGTTGTGTGTTGAGCGAGTTGATATGACGGTCACGTTCGTCAAGCGCGCGTTCCAGTTTGCGTACTTTGTCGACATCGCGTTGCATGGAATCAATCAACTGCTGTTGTGCAGCGAGTCGTGATTCCAGACCGTTGCCCTTCGCTGCCGGCACTGATCCTTCCCTGGGTGGTTCCTCGACCTGTGCTTCGAGATCACAGACCTTGTGGCGAAGACTGTCCACCTGGTGAACCATCTTCTGCTGTTCCTGTACCGCTACCTCCTTGTAGGCGCGGAGACTCTCGATACTGATTTTCAGCGTCAGGTTTGCGCGCTCTTTCAACTCGAGTTCCTGGCGCAGGCCGGCGAGTTGTTGTTTGAGATCACGGCTCGACACCGTCAATGTCTGAACCTGCTGCGTGCCTGAATCAACGCTTGCATGCAGGTTGTCGATGGCGTGCTCCTTCTCGACCACGATTTCCTTCAGTTTCCTGGACGACTGTGTCGCCTGGTCCGCAACATCAACAGCTTTCCGAGCTTCTTCGCTCGCATCCCGCTGTTCGCCGCGAAGGCGTTCAATATCGACGTTGCGTCGTTCGATATCCGACTGGGCTGATTCCAACCGCCTCTCATATCCCCCAGCGCGTTCTTCCGCCAACCTCGCCGCCTCTTTCGCTTTTGCGATGTCGGACTCGGCTGACTTGAGCCGTTTTTCATGTTCAGCGAGTCTTTCGGATGCCTTCCTCGCTTTCGATGCGTCACTCTCGGAAGCGATGAGAGTCTGCTGCGACTGGTGCAGCTCTTTCTTCAGCTCGGCGACCTCCCGATCACGCTTCTTCAGATCTCTATTGAGCGACTTTGTCCTTTCGCGGCTGCGGTTTGTCTCGGCGTGCAGTTTTTCTGTACTGGCGCGCCAGTGCAACAGCTCTTTTTTCTCGATGCTGCCGGGTGCGGCATCGGTCAGTTTCAGGCGGTCTTTGAGATCATCGATCTTGACCTGTTTGTCGTCGAGCAATGACTCGAGATTCGCTGCTTCCGATTTCCAGCGTTCGCATTCTTCAGTGAGCTTTTCCACGTGCTCGGCAAGATCAGCCTTCTCTCCGAGCAACGCGGAGGTCATGGGCTTCTTGTCTTCGAGCGCGGACCGCGCAGTGGCGAGTTTTTCCTCCCACTCACACAACGCCGACTGGATCATGGCGATCGCGCTTTCTGCGGATTTTCGTGCATCGGACATAGAGTATCCTGGTCGCAACAGGTTCCAGACTGTTGCAGCGCAACGTGCAAACAAATACTACCCGCTGCTGCCGACAAAAAAACGGGCATCGGTCACGTTTTGACATAAACCAACGCGATTCGCCAGTTCCTTTGTCCTGTGTTCAGCGCCAGGTCCAAGCTGTACCGACGTTGCAGACCGCCCGTTACTGTCCGATGATCGGTGCCGTGGACGGTCTGATGGACAACGTGGTCTGGTTGCTGCTGGGGGCGGTTTCGGGTTTCGTGTTGGGCCGTTGGTGGAGTACTCGGTCGGCCCCACGAGACACCTCTGCCAGGAAGAATGCACCTGCGCCGGCGCTGGAAAAAATCGGTATCTCGGATTCCGACGTAGCCGCACTTCGCGCACTGGGCGTCCTGAACGGTTCAAATCTCCTGGAGCATTGCCGTAGTGCATCGGACCGTACCGCACTCGCGGAGCGGCTGGAACTGCCATTGGCCGACGTACACAGATGGGCCGGAATCGCCGACTTAGCCCGCATACCGGAAATATCGATCGAACAGGCAAGCCTGCTGGCTGACGTCGATATCGATTCCGTGCAATCCCTCGCGGGTTCTCGGCCTGGCGCACTGTCCGGACGGATTGCACAGCATTCTGCGCAATCACCGCCCGCTTCGACCGTTGTCGAGTGGATCGATTCCGCCAAGAAACTGGCGCCGCGTTTGTTTGATCTGCAATGAATCAACCGCGACCACGCGGATCGTGGCCAAAGCTGTCCTTCTGTCTGATCTTGCCCGCTTTGTTCAACACGACCAGCTCACTCTTCTGATTTTTCGCGATTTCGCGCGCGACGACTATCGCATCCGATTGTCTTGCATGGTGCGACGTGTCCCTGGAGTTGCCGGCACCTTTCACGGCCCAGCAATCGCCGCGCCAGATGACGAACTGATCTTTGCCCCTGGCCATCGGTATCACCTCGCTTGTTCTGTCTGCGCAGAATGCATTCAAGTTTAGACGAAGGTTCGTGACTCCGCCGGGCGCACCGGAGTTGGACGAGACCGGATTTCTTTTTGAGAAGTCCGACATAGAGACGTTCAGCGTCCCGGGTTAATATACGGAGATCGTAAGCGGTCTGGATCGATGCAACACTTCCCTGTCCTGGAAAAAATAGAAGGCTTTGGCAACACGGTCTGGCTCTGGATTCAGGATAACGTCTTCGTATCGCGCAACCTCATCCAGCTGCTTGTCATCGCCCTCGCTTTCGCGATCGCCTACTACCTAGCGCCACGCATCGTCAACTGGCTCAAGGCGCGCCGCCACAAAGCGGCAATCCTGAAACTGACGTACGCGGTCTCCGATCTGGCGCTGCCGTTGCTGTGGGCGGGTTTCCAGTGGTTTGCATTGCTGGTCGCCTCATCCGCTGGCTGGCCGTACCACGTCCTGAAGATCAGTGCGAGCCTGGTTTCGGCCTGGGTCATCATCCGCTTGCTGTCCGAACTCGTCCGCAACCCGGTGCTCGCGCGTGGCATCGCGTGGACGATCTGGACCGTCGCCGCGCTGAATATCCTGAACCTGCTCGAACCCACCAGAGCCCAGCTCCAGGGGCTCCACGTCCCATTCTTGAAAGAGACGAACGTGCTGGAAATGTTGGAAGCGATCTTCGGGCTGGCCATTTTGTTGTGGGCAGCGTTGTACGTATCCAATCTGATCGGACAGATGATCACGACAGCACGCGGTATTTCCCCGTCACAACAAGTGCTGATCAGCAAGTTGTTGAAGTTCGCGCTGGTCACGATCGCTTTTCTGATCGTGATCAACATCGCCGGTATCGATCTGACCGCACTGACGGTCATCGGTGGTGCCGTGGGTCTCGGTATCGGTTTTGGTCTGCAACGCATCGTTGCCAATCTGATCAGCGGCGTGGTGTTGCTGATGGACAAATCGATCAAACCGGGGGACGTCATCGCCGTCGAGGACACGTATGGCTGGGTCAATACCCTCGGCGGTCGCTATGTGTCTGTGATCACACGCGACGGTGTCGAGCATCTGATACCAAACGATACTCTGATCAACGAGCGCGTAGAAAACTGGACGCATTCGCACACGCGCACACGCCTCCGTGTTCCGATCGGTGTTCACTACGAAACGGACGTGCCCAAGGCCATCGACCTGTGTATCGAGGCGGCCGATGAAGTCGAACGGGTACTAGAACGACCCGCGCCTACCTGTCTGTTGATGGGGTTCGGCGACAGCGCCGTGAATCTGGAACTGCGTTTCTGGATTCGCGACCCGGCACGCGGTATCTCGAACGTGAAGAGCGCGGTACTGCTGAAGATCTGGGAAAAGTTCTCGGAACAGGGTATCCGCATCCCTTATCCGCAACGCGATCTGCACATCAAGACGCCCGAAGCGTTGCTGGCTGCTGTAGAAAATCAAAAGCTCGTCGGATAACCGACTGGAATAATCTGTGTGGGCAGGGAAATACTGCTCCGCCCGCCGGACTGTGCATCCGACTGTCGACCGCCGCCCGTCTGGCGGGTCGGCGCTTCTTCAGACCCTAGGCGCTCAGTGACGAGCGCGCAACCGATCGTAGATCAGGTCTTTGCAATGCAGGCGTTGTTTCTTCAGGTCTTCGAAACAGTTGTGTGAAACTGGTTCGACGTGTTGTTCGACCCGTATCACTTCCCGGTTCAACTCCGTGTAGTGATCGCACAGTTCGGCAAATTTGTCATCGGAGTTTTGTAGTTCTTTGATCAGTTCGGCAAATTCGGGAAATTCGTGATACAGGTCATGATTTTGTCCCATCATCGAATCCACGTTCATCGGCACCTCCGTTGAACTGATAAGGAGCCGGCAATTCCGGCCCTTTGAGACTAGACGAAACCCGCGGTCCGATCAAACGGCGACCGAAACCCAGTTTCCGGGCCGAATTCCAAAAGAAAATTGACGGCAGAACGGGCTGGACCCGGTCTCAGTGCAGGACCCGGGACATCGCGCGGCCGGTCCCGAACATGGCCCGATCGAAAGCTTCCAGGAAACTGTCCGGGTCCTGTGCACCGGACACGGCGAATCGGTTATTGACGATGTAGTTCGGTACACCAATGATCCCGAGTTCGCGCGCCCTCGCCTGTTCATTCCGAATTTCTTCGGCCATTTCGTTGCCACCCAGCAACTGCCGTATTTTCTGTTCTTTCAGCCCCGCGTCCGCGGCCAGCTTTGACAGGACTTCAGGGTCGCCAATATCGCGGCCTTCTTCGAAGAACCCGCGAAACAGCAAATCGATGAGCACGTTCTGTCTACCGGATACGTGTGCGTATCGGATTAGGCGATGTGCGTTGAGTGTGTTTGGAACCCGCTCAATGCGATCGAAGTCGAACGCGATGCCGTTGCCAGAGCCGAGTACTGCGAGCTGCTCCAGCGCGGGCTCCACGACCTCACGTCCACCGAAGCGGCTGTCCAGGTATTCGTCGAGCGGCATGCCGCCCACCGGAACGTCGGGGTTCAATTCAAACGGGTGCCAGCGTATCAGCACCGGACCGGCGACATTGCCGAGCGCCGACTCGAGGCGTTTTTTACCGATATAGCACCACGGGCAGACGAGGTCGGAAACCGCGTCAATGGTCAGAGTTTTGGGGTTTTTCGCAGCCACAGGAACTCAGTATTGGGTCGTCCACCGGTGTTTCAATACGGGAGTTGGCCAACTCGGGCTTTGCCTCAGCGGCCGTGTCACGCATCATTGACGCCCCATGATGCCATACTGGACATTGGCCGCGCTGTTCCTGCTCAGCGCCAACGCTTCCGGCGCAGATTCCGAGTACCGGTTGCGCTATGACGTGCTCCTGCAACCGGCCGAAAGACAAGCCGAAGTCGTATTGACGCTGGATCAGGATCGGGACCTGGCACGTCATTTTTGCTTCCGGATCGACCCGCGACGCTATGCCGATTTCGATGGAGATGGAGCAATCGTCTTCGAAGACGACCATGTCGGGTGGACACCACCAAAAGAAGGTGGCCGCCTGACCTGGACGGTCGTGTTGACACACAAACGCAACTCCAGCGGTTACGACGGCTATGTCGCTGAAGACTGGGCCGTGTTTCGTGGCGATGATCTGATTCCAGCCGCCACCGTACGCACACTCAAAGGCGCTGAATCCAATGCGCAGCTGTACTTCCAGTTGCCCGATGATTGGTCCGTCGTGACACCCTACCGGCGCGAAGCGGATGGCTCGTTCCATGTCGATCACCCGGACCGGCGCTTCGATCGCCCGACCGGTTGGATCGCCGCAGGGAAACTCGGGGTACGCCGCGATCGCGTTGCCGGTGTCGCCGTGGCGATAGCAGCGCCGGTCGACTCTGGTTTTCGCCGCCAGGATACGCTCGCATTCCTGCACTGGACGTTACCCGAGCTGAAAAAAGTGTTCCCGGACTTCGACACGCGTCTTCTTGTCGTGGGTTCGGGAGATCCGATGTGGCGTGGTGGTCTTTCGGGCCCGGCGTCGTTGTATCTGCATGCAGATCGACCGCTGATCAGTGAGAACGGCACGAGCACGCTGTTGCACGAACTGGTTCACAACGCGCTCGGGA
>JAZFZN010000018.1:0-2078 GCA_036475515.1 Gammaproteobacteria bacterium | reverse complement strand
TGTGACTCGGAAGACGACTGCGACTCTGACGGTTCCGGCATGTCCGGCGACGGCATCATCGGAGGCGGTGTCGATGGCGACGGTGGTTCTGGCGGTGTCGGCGTCGGTGGCGTCGGCATACTCGGTGACGGCGACGGACTTCCGGACGACGGTACTTCCGTCGGAGTTGACGATGGCGACGTCGGCGATTGCACGGTGGTCATGCAGGCGGCCAGCAGTAGCGCCACGCTCATGACAAAACCGGTTCGTGTGATTGTTCTCATTGCTAACCCCTTGATTTTGAACCCTGTCGGTCGGGGATTCACTCTAGGTTTTGGATTCCTGTCGGCCGCGGAGGTTCATACTGATACGGTCATTTTCGTACCCGGACCAAACAGCGTAAAGCCCTAGTCCACGATGAAATCGCGAAGCTGTTTTGCAAGGCCTTTGCAGGCCTGCTTGTCGGTTCGCGCGATCAGCGGGATCGGAATGAATATCGCGGGCATGTACGAGGTTCCAAATACGTCGGCACTGACCCTGCCGGCCGCTGCTTGTTGCTTGAGGTCCCACACCGCAGCTTCGTACTCCGATTCGTTTTCCCACCAGCCGAAGCCGAAGCATCCGCCGCCGGCCGGGCCGATGATGCACTGCATGCCACCCTGGCTTTCCAGCTTCTCGGTTTGCCCGTCGACCCATACGATATAGCGAACACCGATTGAATCGATGCGTGCGTGTACCTCGGGACGCTGCAACAGTGCTGGCAAGGCACCGACTTTAAGCGGGGCTGTTCGAGGTTCAAACCACGGAAACAATGCATCGACAAAATGATCCTCGGTGATCAGGTTCACGTCGGTGTTGGCGAGTCGCTCGGCAACACAGTCCGTGAAGTCTTGTTCCGTTTCGTAAGCCGTATCGTGACGGCGACCCAACACGACGATCGCCTCCTCGCTGCCGATCCCGGTTGCAGCCAGACGCGACTCGCCGACGTTCAGCGACATGCAGCCACTGATGGCGCCCGTCAAAATCAGTACGCACCCGAGAGTGGCAACTGAACCTCGACGAGAAGTATCAATTGACGGATTCACTGCCCCCACCTCTCACATCCGCAGTTTCGGATGCGACAACGTTCACTCCAAGCCACTCGTTGATCGCGGGCTCGTCACGAAACCCGATGATCAGCGCAGCGGCAGCATCGCGCATCGCGCGAAACGTAGCGTCCGAGACACGTTCGTTGTGACCAAACGGGTGACTGGCGGCTTCGTCCCGACCATAGCCGCTAACCGTCCAGGTGCCGATTTCAGAGCCATTTGGTCTGAACAAGGTAAGACGATACTGGATCCAGGCTTCGAAGAACTCGAGCTGCGTATCTTCGGGCACGGCGATTTCGAACCGGTCGACTTCGGCCTTGATGACTGCGTCAACATCGGACGCCTCCGTTGAGTTGACGTGTTCAATCTCACTGAACAGATCGGAGAACACGCGATCAAACATCCTGACGTTTGCTTCACCGAGTCTGACCTGCCAGTTCGGATCTTCTTTCAGTGCTTCCTGGTACTCGTAGGTTTGCAGCGAAGGAGGGTAGTAGACACCGACCGAGATCGGCAATGCGCGAATCGCGGCCGCTGGAAATTCGTATTGGACAGAAACGTTCCTCGCGCAACCCGCACCGAGAACAATGATCAAAACAACCCAGGAAATTTTCCGCATTCGGACGTGCCCACCTTTCAGTAGGCTGACTGTTAAGTATAACCGACAGGGAAACCCCATCGTCCCCCGGCAAGACATAAGGTCCACGTTACGTCTGTCTGACATTCGACTGCGGCACCGCGTCAAAGTTCTCTGGCTGGAACCTTCCCGTTCCGTCGCAGACTCATCATATAATTGCCGGTCCGCAGGAACAGCGGGACGGTTTAATGTGTGGGTTTTTTTGCAAGGGTGCTGCCAGCGTCTCATGCACGACAAGTTTACGCCGCGACATAGCCTGATATCTTTTCTTTGTATCGCCGCCGCTGCGATCGGTCATGCTGCTGAAACACCGGCTCCCACGGCAACCGCAACCGAACCGGGAACCGAAGTGCAAGCACCCCGGGAGCCTCTGA
>JAZFZN010000017.1:0-2766 GCA_036475515.1 Gammaproteobacteria bacterium | reverse complement strand
TAGCGGACAGCACAAAAATTGCGAAAAACACTAGTTGTGACCCAAGTATGAACGTCCATGTAATCCAAAACACAGAATGAGCAGCAGAAATCGGGACGCATCATCTTACAAAAGTGCTGAATTTCGGATCATCAAGCCTATAAAGAGAATGTCTGCTTTGGGTCGTTAGCAGACATTCAGCAACACGTATTTCACGCCGGATATTTCCGCCCCGTGATGTGATCGTGCTGCTCGTCCAGCATTTTGATCTGCGTTCTCAAACTCAGGTATCGCTTTCGCAGATCGACCGGGCAGCGAACGCCGAGTTCTACCATCTCGTCGAGAAGTTCTGCCGCCTTTCGATGGTACGGTGAGAAGATCCGGAGTTTCCATTGACCCGCAAAGCTGCGCGTTTTCTCCGCCATCATATCCACAACGCCAGCGCAGATCTTTCTCGCCTCGGCGCCATCTTAGAATGTGGTGCCGGGAGAGGGACTCGAACCCCCGACCAGCGGTTTACAAAACCGCTGCTCTACCAACTGAGCTATCCCGGCTTGTGCTTTATATTTCCTTTATTGGAGTTGTCCACCTGTCCTAGAACCCGGATAAACGCTGGCCTGTAACGAGCGGCGAGTATCTTACAAATCAGCTGCTCTGCCACCTGAGCTACGCCAGCCTTGGAAAAGAACGCGATTTTAGGGGTTGTGAGCCTCCCGGGCAATCCGGCAGTTAGTCACTCGGAAAACGGATCGCCTGCCTGCCGCGTTCGGTGACCAGGTCGGATACCGCGTCGAATTCGGCGGATGGCGGCCCGCCATCGGGGAAATCGTGCAACGAACGGCCGTGTGCACTCAAGGGCTCCATATAGAACAAGATCAGTTCATCGCGTGTGTCTTCGCCAACAGCGGTTACATGACGCGACATGATCAATTCGTCATCCATCTCGTAACCTTTTGACTTCAGAAACTCGAGTGTCCTGGCGGATTCGGCTTCAGGATCCGATTTCGCGCTGGCGGCGTTGTCGAACGCCCAGGTGTTATGCACGAATTCATGGTCACCGAACTTGACCAGTTGCGGAGAGAATCGGTAGTTACTGCCCGCAAGCTCTTCAGGGATATCAAACTGATACTGCCCGTCGACACCCTCGAGGAGTCCTTCGAACTGGAAAACGATCAACGCCTGTACGCGTCCGTCTTCAATGTCTACCCAGTGGTGGCGGTCGACCGACGCGGCTTCCTTCAGAACAAACTCGTCGTTCCCCAGATACTCAAACCGATTTTCGATCTGGACGACGAGTACCGGTTTGGCTTCGGAAAGGAAGATTCCACCTTCCACATAACGCCTAGGTTGTTCTTGTGCGAGTGCGACTGTTGGCAACAGCAACACGGCAAGTCCTGTTTTCCACATTGTTACTCTGGATGCTACGGACATGGGCGTGGCTCCAGCCTCAGAATACGTTCGGGTGCCGTTTGAAACTCTCTCGCTTCGACCAGCCCGTAGCTCTGCAGTTCGAAATCGAGCCAGTACAGGAAACTTCTGCGTGGCAAACGGGATACACGTGTTTCGTATCCGAGTGCGCGAATCTCCCGAGCACGACGTTCGGCACTGGTCGGTGAAGAAAAAAGTCCCAGCGATATCGCGTTGCGGTTTTCCGGGCCAGGCTCAACATACAAATCTGTCACACCCTGGTCCCGCAGGTCGCGCATCGCGTCGCGTGCACGCTCGCGCGTTGGAAATGGAGGCAGATAGACCCAGGTGCGGGTTGCAATGATGGCCTCGACGACCCTCTGCTCCGGAGTGTAACCACCATTTCTCAGACGTGTCGCCGCGCGCTCCGCCTCTTCGGCATTGAGAAACGGACCAAGGCTGACGCAACCGGGTTGGTTCGCGGGCGCCGTTCCGCCGGCCATCGGGTCAGGAGTTTGCAGCGTCGGTGCCACTTCCGGCTCCGCACCCATGCGCTCGGGTTCGGGTGCAACCCAGAAACGCCAGGCCAGAAATCCCAGGTTCACGAGCAGCAGAAGCAGGAACAGGTTTCTCATGCTTTGGCCGCCACCGCGAGCCCACGCAGAACCAGATCGGGAACCAGCTCGACCTGCCCGTGGACATATTCTGCGAGCACTGGAGCGTCGCCGCCGGTCATCACGATCAACGGTACCGCGTCGCTCAGGGTTTCGAGCGCGTGCGCCTGTCTTTCGATCAGTGCCGCAAGCGCGAACTGCGCACCGGAACGAACACCGGCAGCGGTACCGGACGCAAAGGGTTCGGACGCGCTTCCATGGGCTTTGTTGATTCCGGCTGTGCGGTCCAACAGCGAGTCTTGCATCAGCGTGAGACCGGGTGTGATGACACCGCCGAGGTGACGGCCGTTTTCATCGATCGCGTCGACGGTCAGCGCCGTACCGGCGTCGACGACACAGACCGGGCCGCCGAACATCGACCACGCACCGATCATCGCGGCCCAGCGATCATCACCAAGTTCGTCGGGATCATCGTACGCGTTCGTGACACCGTGGTTCCGTTTTTCGGAAACGACGAACTCGCAGTCGACTCCGTGTTCGGAACGACTCCAGGTCTCGACCATGTCACCTACCTGTTCTCCGGCCACGTTGACGCACAACACACGCTCCGCTGGTTCGACCGTGTCGATCCCTTCCAGTGTTTTTTCGGAAAAACCTCCGTCGTGGTCGGCCCAACTGCTGTTCACAATTTCACCGTCGCTCAGCCAACCCCAGTTCAGCGTGCTGTTGCCAATATCGAGCAGCAGGATCATCTGCCTGTCCTGAC
>JAZFZN010000016.1:0-4095 GCA_036475515.1 Gammaproteobacteria bacterium | reverse complement strand
CCAGAGCTGCACGCCCGGATGATGCTCGTTGCGATCGCTGGTCTGCCACCTCACGTCCGGCAGATGGGCGCCGAAATAGACCGCGTGCTGACCGGTGCCACTGCCGATCTCGAGAACCGTCATCGGCTCCGTAAACACCCCGCGCAATACTTCGAGAATGGGTTCGCGATTGCGTTCGCAGGCCGCGGAAAACGGTTTCATTCGTCGACAGGTTCGGCACAGGAGTCGGAAAATAACCGCGTTCGGTAATAACGCAGTTCCTCAATCGAATCACGAACGTCGTCGAGGGCAAGGTGTTTGCTTTCCTTCGAGAAGCCGGCCGCTATGTCCGGTGCCCAACGCTGAGCAAGCTCTTTCAGCGTACTGACATCGAGGTTGCGGTAGTGAAAAAAGCGTTCCAGATCTGGCATTGAACGTGCGAGGAAACGCCGATCCTGACAAATGCTGTTGCCACATATCGGTGAACTGTTCGGTTCGACCCAATGCTCGAGGAACTCCAAGGTTTCGCGTTCCGCATCGGCTTCGGTGATCTCGCTGTCGCGTACCCGCTGGACGAGTCCGGACTGTGTGTGGTGACGCGTATTCCATTCATCCATGCCGTCAAGCCATTCGTCATCCTGATGGATCGCCAGGACCGGGCCTTCGGCGAGCACATGCAGTTGCTTGTCGGTCACGATGGTCGCGATCTCAATGATTCGGTCGTTGTCGACGTTGAGCCCGGTCATTTCGAGATCGATCCAGATGAGGTTTCCAGCTTCGTTTGGCATACCCAACCCTTTCGGAATCAGCGCGCATCATAGCATCTGGCCTTTTCACCCGGCCCCATGTAGCCTTTCCCGGATGCACTGGTTTACCGTCATTTTTCTGATCGCGCTGGCGCTGACGTTGGGTCTGAAAGTCTGGCTCGCACGGCGTCAGATTCGCCACGTCCGGGAACACCGAGAACGTGTCCCGGAGCCCTTCGATACACGTGTCCCGCTGGACGAACACCGGAAGGCCGCCGACTATACGATGGCGGCGACACGCGTCGGTATCGTCTCCGCGATTGTGTCCGCAGCCCTGTTGTTGTTCTGGACACTCGGTGGCGGCATCGCGTTGCTCGATGGCTGGTGGGCAGAGTCCCGATTCGGTCCGCTGCTCGTCGGCGTGGCGGTGATGCTGAGCGTGTATTTCGTGTCGATGCTCGTATCGTTGCCGTTGGACGTGTATCAGACATTTGGCATCGAGACGCGTTTTGGCTTCAACCGGACGACACCGGGTTTGTTCGTCGCCGATCAGATAAAAGGAATCGTTATCGGTCTTCTGATCGGTGTGCCGCTGCTCGTTACGATCCTGTATCTGATGTCGGCCGCCGGAACGCTGTGGTGGTTCTATGCATGGCTCGTCTGGGTCGGGTTCACTCTGCTGATCACATGGGCGTATCCGCGCATCATCGCGCCACTGTTCAACAAGTTCAGTCCGCTCGACGACAGCACACTCAAGGGTCGCATCGAAGGATTGCTCGAACGTTGCGGATTCCGCTCGTCAGGCGTGTTCGTGATGGACGGTTCGAAGCGTTCGTCACACGCAAACGCATACTTCACAGGGGTTGGCAACAACAAGCGCATCGTGTTTTTCGATACTTTGCTCGACTCCCTGGATCACGCCGAAATCGAAGCCACACTCGCACACGAACTCGGTCACTTTCGCCGCAAGCATGTGCGCAAACGGCTGATTTTCAGTTTTGTGTTCAGCCTTGCCGGTCTGGCACTGCTCGGTTGGCTTGCCCAACAGGACTGGTTCTACGAAGCGCTTGGTGTCACGACGCAGTCGAATCACGGCGCTTTGTTGCTGTTCCTGCTCGTGATACCGGTGTTTACCTTCGTTTTTTCGCCGTTGCTGGCTTATATGTCACGACGGCACGAATTCGAGGCCGATGAATACGCGGCCGATCAGAGCGATGCAAGTGCGCTGATAAGCGCACTCGTGAAACTGTATCGGGACAATGCACGGACGCTGACACCGGACCCGTTGCACTCCGATTTCTACGACTCGCACCCGCCGCCACCGGTCCGTGTCGCTAATCTCGCAAGGCTGGCTGCCGCTAAATCCGGCTGAGCTATGGACGTATCCGGCGGTCAGGTTGTCGCTAATTTCGGGCCACAATTGCTCGTCGAAGATTCCGAGGGACAACGACACCCGTGTCGTCCCAAAGGCCGGCGTCTGCGGGCCGTCTGTGGTGACCGCGTCGAGTGGAATCGCGGAGACGGACACACCGGCATCGTTACCGACATTCTGCCACGCGAAAGAGAACTGTTGCGGCCCGATAGTCGCGGGCGTATCGACGTGCTTGCAGCCAACTTCGACCAGTTGCTGGTCGTCTGCTCACCACGACCGGAAATGGATCCGTTCTTTGTCGATCGGTACCTCGCCGCGGCCGCGTTGAACGATACACCGGCGGTCGTCGTTTTCAACAAGCTCGACCTGCTCGATGACGACAATACCTTCGCTCCGTTGCTCGACGAGTACACGCGGATCGGTTATCCGGTTGTCCGTACGAGTGCCGAATCCGGCGACGGATTGGAACTACTGCGCAAACAACTCGCGGACCACACGAATATTTTTGTCGGCAAGAGCGGTGTCGGAAAGTCGTCGTTACTCAATGCGCTGATCCCGGATCTCGAGATTGCGACGCGCGCCGTATCGGAAGCGACCGGTGAAGGCCGCCACACGACGGCAGCAGCAATCATGCATCGACTGCCCGACGGCGGTGCAGTCATCGATTCACCGGGTGTACGCGACTATGCACCGCCACCGATCAGTGAATCCGAAATGCAGAAAGCTTACGTCGAATTTTCAGGGCGCGGTGAGTGTCGTTTTTCCGATTGCCGACACCTGGAAGAGCCCGACTGTGCAATCAAGAGAGCGGTGGCCGACGGTGAAATCAGCGAACGCCGTTACGAAAGCTACCGCAAGCTACTCAAAAAACTGGAAAAACTGGGGTCTGGAAAAACTGGGGTCAGAGAGTAATTTCTAGGTCTTTGATTTCCAATCAAGTACCGACACTCAAAAAAATAGTATCGGAGAGTAGCTATCGAAATCAGGGACTTAGAAATTACTCTCTGACCCCAATTCTCCACTTATCAGAATGTACGGCGGCCGGAAAATGCGTGCGACAGAGTGCCCCCATCGACGTACTCCAGTTCGCCGCCAACGGGCACGCCGTGCGCGATGCGTGTCACTTTGACACCGTGTTTGTGGGCCAGTTCGGCGAGGAAGTGTGCTGTTGCTTCACCTTCTACCGTCGGATTGGTTGCCAGGATCAACTCCTCGATACCTTCGTCCCTCACTCGTTCTTCGAGCAATGGGACACCGAGTTCATCAGGACCGATGCCGTCGATTGGCGATAAGTGACCCATCAACACGAAGAACAGTCCTTCGTAAACCGTCGCCTGTTCGATCGCGAATTCATCGGCTGGCGACTCGACCACACACAACAACGCCTGGTTGCGTCGCGATGACCTGCAGGTTGTACAGACATCGTCTTCGGAGAACATCCGGCAGCGACTACAACGCCCGATCTTATCCAGTGCGGTTTCGAGTGTTTTTCCGAGGTGTTCTGCCCCACGTCGGTCACGGTCGAGCAGATGGAACGCCATACGTTGGGCCGACTTTGGGCCCACCCCTGGCAGGCACTTCAATGCGTCAATCAAGTCATCGAGCAGTGGAGAAGCGCTCATCCGATCGGCAGGTTCATACCTGCAGGAAGACCGAGACCGGCCGTCAGCTCACCCATACGCTCCTGCGCTGTCCGGTCGGCGCGGCGGATCGCATCGTTGGTGGCAGCAGCAATCAGGTCTTCGAGCATTTCCTTGTCATCGCCGAGCAACGTCGGTTCGATTTCGACACGACGCACTTCGTGTCGACAGGTCATGACCACCTTGACCATGCCGCCGCCAGACTCGCCGGTCACTTCGATGTTGGATAGTTCTTCCTGCGCCTTCTGCAGGTTCTCCTGCATTTTCTGGGCCTGCTTCATCAGCTGACCGATGCCGCCTTTCATTCCCGATCCTCGTTAATGTGTCTTCTTGCCTGATCAGTCCAGCGGACGCACTG
>JAZFZN010000015.1:0-2830 GCA_036475515.1 Gammaproteobacteria bacterium | reverse complement strand
AGGATCCCACCGCGCAGATCGAAATGCCGAAGATCGGACGATCCCTGCCTGTGTCGATCACCGAAGCGGAGGTCGAGGCCTTGCTCGAGGCCCCGGATGCGGCTGACCCGCTCGGCATGCGCGATCGCACGATGCTCGAGGTGCTGTATGCGACGGGATTGCGCGTTTCAGAACTGATCAACCTCGAACTTCGCCAGATCAATCTGAACCAGGGCGTATTGCGGATTACCGGCAAGGGTGGACGCGAGCGTCTGATCCCGCTTGGCGAAGAATCTCAGGAGTGGATCCACAGGTTCGTCCAGAGCGCACGGCTGGATATCCTGATGGAACGCCAGTCCGATTGTGTGTTCCCGACGAGGCGTGGTGACCGGATGACGCGGCAGGCTTTCTGGCACATCATCAAACGCTACGCGAACAAGGCCGGGATCAAGAAAAAACTCTCGCCGCATACGCTGCGGCACGCGTTCGCGACCCACCTACTCAACCACGGCGCCGACCTGCGGGTGGTGCAGATGTTGCTGGGGCATTCGGACTTGTCGACGACGCAGATCTACACGCACGTCGCCCGCGAACGACTCAAGGACCTGCACGCGGAGCATCATCCGCGCGGCTGAACGCAGGGGTATGCTTTGTGTCCACACTCGGGGCACTCGCTGCACCCCGTTACCGTCACCGCCAACATCAATATTGCTGGTTGCCGTCGTGGGGGACCCGACATTATGATTTCCTGCCGTCTGGACGGGTCTGATAAGATGCGCGCGCCTGAACCAACCCCGTCTGCCACGGTCTGACTTCGCGATGAAACAAACCACACTGAAAACCTGCCGGCTCGTTTCGATCGTCGCTGTTGCGACGGCGTTACTTTATGCGAGCGTTGCCATCGCGAAGACAAAGGAAGAACTCGCCGCCGAGTTTCCGAACATCGCGGTTGAACAACTCGATGATTCTCCGATCCCCGGTTTGTATCGACTGCGTGTCGGGCCGGATATCGCATACATCGATTCTGAGGGACGCTACTTCCTGCGCGGTGACATCGTCAATCTCGAGTCGGGTGTCAACGTCACCGAGAAGCATCGTGCGAAGGCGCGTTTGCTCGCACTCGAGATGATCGATCCGAATGACATGATTGTCTACGACGCAGAAAAGCCGGAACACTGGATCACCGTTTTTACCGACGTCGATTGTGCGTTTTGCCGGATGTTCCATCAGGAGATCGACGAGTACACGAAACGCGGAATCGAAGTGCGTTATCTGGTGTATCCGCGGACCCAGCCCGGCAGCCCGTCATGGATCAAGGCCGAGCAGGTAATGTGCTCGGACGATCGTCACGACGCGCTGACTACGGCGAAGCTGGGTAAAGGGATCGATGCCGAGGTTTGCGAGGTCACGGCCGTCCGGGAAAACGTGATGATGGGGCAGGCGATGCAGTTGCGTGCGACACCGGCAATTGTTACCGACCAGGGCCGCGTGATGTACGGCTATGTATCGCCCGACGATTTGCTCACCGAACTGAACCGCACGCCCTAGCGCTCCAGGTATTTCAATTTGTCGTCTGCCTTGTCCCAGTCGGCGGCATCGGCCGGAGCATCTTTCTGTTCCGTTATCACGGGCCATTCTTGTGTGAGTTCCGCATTCAGTGACAGAAATTGTTCCTGGCCCTCGGGCAACTCATCGTCCGCATAGATTGCTTCGACCGGACATTCCGGTTCGCACAGCGTGCAGTCGATACACTCCTCCGGATCGATCACGAGAAAGTTTGGACCTTCGTGAAAACAGTCGACCGGGCACACCTCGACACAGTCGGTGTACTTGCATTTGATGCAGGATTCGGTAACGACAAAAGTCATCGGAAAACTCCGTAGTGCTGAACAGCGCGGCCTATTCTAACCGGACGGCCGCCGCACGATCTCCGTCACATGAACCGAAGCGGCCATCGAGTCGTCGAAATACCGCCGCAACGTGAACTCGACGCTCGGGAACGCGATCTCCGACCACGGAATCTCCGACTCGGCGAATAGTCGGGTTTCCGTGCTCTCCGCCCCGACGCCGTATTGTCCGTCCCGCAATGTTGCCAGAAACATCAGATGCACCTGGTTCACGTGTATGACGCTGATCGCCGCAAACAGGCGGCCGATCTCGACGTCCGCCACGGCTTCCTCGTAGGTCTCGCGTGTGGCGGTTTCTGCGATCGACTCGCCGTTTTCCATGAACCCGGCGGGCAGGGTCCAGTATCCGGAGCGTGGCTCGATGGCACGCCGACACAACAGTATCCGGTCTTTCCAGCGCGGTACACAGCCCACCACGACCCTTGGGTTCTGGTAGTGGATCCTTTGACACGCGGTGCAGACGTATCTCGGCAGATGATCGCCGTCTGGGATCTTCAACTCGACCGGCCGGCCGCACTCGGAACAGAAGTTCATGCTCTAAAGGGTAGCGTCCTGTCATTCGTTATGGCAGTGGGAAACCAGAACCGAGACCCCGATTATTTCGACACCGATATCCCGTACACTTCGCCCGACGCAAAAGGAGTGGCGCGTTGGAGAAGCCTTTTCCCGCCTACCGGGGCGACGAGCCCTGTGTGTTCGTGTGCTACGCGCACACCGATGCGGCCCAGGTTTATGAAGAGTTCGTCTGGCTCAAAGCCGATGGCCTCAACCTTTGGTACGACGAGGGAATAGGTGGCGGTCGCGTCTGGCGCGAAGAGATTGCATCGGCGTTGAATGACGCCCGTGCCGTCCTGTACTTCGTCTCTGAATCGTCGGTCGCATCGGCGCACTGCAACCGCGAGATTGGCTACGCCCTGGACGCGGACATACCTGTCCTCCCGGTG
>JAZFZN010000014.1:0-5149 GCA_036475515.1 Gammaproteobacteria bacterium | reverse complement strand
TCGAGGTCTGTCGTGCCAAGTACGACCGGCAGTGCGTCGAGTGGTTTCAGACCCTCCACCGAGCCTTTCAGTTGTACGCCCTGGGCATCCGAACGAGTCGAGTTGGATGTGTACACAACCTTCAGTCCGGTTTCACGCGACACCCAGGTCAGAAACTCTTCGAGCGAACGGCCATCGATATCGAACATGGGAGTAATGTCTTGCAACCAGTCCCACGACAGATCGGTGGGTGAGACCCTGCTGCGTGTCACCTGACCGCGTTGATTGAGATACAACGACTGCCCGGCGGTCGCTTCGTGACTACCCGCGCGGCTGTCGAGAATGGCTGTACCTTCACGGACGTTGATACGGACGTCGGACGAACTGAGGCGCACTTCGAACTGTGTGCCAACGTCACGCACGATTCCGAAAGACGTTTCGATCTCGTACGGATCCTTCACGGCATTTGCATTACCCGTATCCAGATAAATTGCACCGGCCATGAGCCGCATGTTCTTTGGCGAGTCGAGGATCAATGCCGTATTGTGGTCCAGACGCAAACCGCCCCCCTCGATGATGCCACTACCATCGACGCCTGCGAGTGCAATTCGACCGGTGGCGCTGGTACGCAACCTTATTCCCGCCTCGATTGCGGTTGCCGGCGTGATCGGATTCCACGCATCACTGCCTTTTGCGTATTCAACCTCACCAGTGATTCTTGCGACTTCGAATACCGGCGTCGTCTCCGGTGAACGCACAAACATAAAGGCCACCGCAACAGCGACCAGTATCGACGCTGCCATCGCCATGGGCACGACACGCTGTTTCCATCGGCGCGCCTGCACTTTCTTCTCCCAATCGGTTACGAGCCGATCGTAGACCCATGCCTCGACTTCTTCGGAGGGCTGTTGCCGCGGTCCGGCGACCCTCAGCAATTCAGCCAACGCGTGTTCGCGTGTCGGATTCGAAGGTCCCTGTCCTGTCTTCGTTTCGTTCCCGCCGCTCATCGAACTACTCCAAAATAAATTCGGGCTTTTTCTGTGCAATCGACTTGAAGCCATCACGAAAAGCGTTTCGTGCACGCGCCAACAATGACTGCGCGGCTTCCTCGCCAATATCAAGGCGTTGCGCGATCTCTTTCACCGAGTGGCCGTAGATGTACTTCCATTCCAAAGCATCACCATATTTCGTCGGCAGATAGTCCAGCACCGTCTGGACGAGTTCGCTGACTTCTGCGCGTCGCGTCGCAACAAACGGATCGCTGCTTTCCGGGGCCTCCAAAGATTCCAGCATGGCAAGGATCTCGGGATCTGCGTCGATGTAGACGATGCCGCGTGTCTGCCTTGCTTCACGCCGGAAGAAGCCGGCGAGTTCGTTGCGACATATCTGACACAACCACGTAAACAAAGACGCTTCTCCACGATAGCTGTCGAGCTTGTTCACCGCTCGTGACATCGTTAAGTGCACAACTTCTTTCGCCGTTTCAACGTCCTGGTCAACCCGCGTAAAGACAAATCGATAGACACGCGCGAAATAGCTTTGGAAAAACGAGTCGAATGCTTGTCTGTCACCGGCCAGTACCCGGCGACACAGTTCGAGATCCTGCTCGTGTTTCTCGGTCATCGCTTTGATCTTACTCCTTGCACCCCGTTAGACGCTCGCTTCGTCAGGAATCAGTCGATGCTAAGTGATTGATTTCTCTAATCTCCGGAACTTGAAACCAGCGATCCTTTCGGCGGCGATTGATTCCCCATGGGGTTGGCATCTAACGAGTAGCTGAACCCAACGGGAGGTGCTGCTAGTGACCAACAGCCGGAAGTCATGTTGGCCGTTGTGCTGTGCTGGTTTGCACTACCAACGGCTGCCGCTTCTGAGGTTCTGTGGTGAGAACTCCGATTGATTCCTCCGGGATCCGTCATCCAACGGGTACCTGGAACGAAAAAAACCGGAGAACCCCCATGAATATTTTTTCGACCTTCAGCACGGTATGGGCGCAGAGCCGCGTGGTCGCCGCCGTGTTGTGCGGACTCGGGCTTGCACTTGGCACGGGCTTGTCCGGCACGACGGCTTTCGCTGCTGATGTCGCGGCCGCTACTCACGGTGGTGGCCCGCGGTTCTGCACGAGGACGGCGATCCTTGCGAAGGACGCCTGTGCATTTGAACTCGTGGATGATTTTAAGATCGCGTTTGCGAACTGCATCAATATTTCAGACAAGGACGACCGGGAGGAGTGTATTGAAGAAGTGCGGGACGACCGCGCAGAAGCAAAAATGGAATGCAGGCAGCAGTTCAGGGCGCGTAGAAGAGTCTGCGCAGCCATCGGTGAGGCGCGCTACGACCCGGACATTGATCCGACCTATTTCGTCGATCCGAACGAGATCGGCAATTCCATAGCGTCGAACCCCTATTTCCCCCTCGTCGTCGGTCATCAACGAATTCTCGAAAACGAAGACGAGGTCATCACGGTTACCGTGACCGACAAGACCAAGCTCATTGACGGCGTCATGTGCCGTGTTGTCGAAGACATTGTCAGCGAAGACGGCGTTCCGATCGAGATCACGGCCGACTGGTACGCGCAAGACATGTACGGAAATGTCTGGTATTTCGGGGAGGACGCCAGGGATTTCGAGACATTCGAAGGCGATGACCCAGAGGAACCGGAACTCGTCTCAATCGACGGTTCGTGGAAGTCCGGTCGTGACGGCAGCAAACCTGGAATCATCGCACACGCCCATCCGCAGGTTGGCGAAACCTATCGAGAAGAGATTTCCCTCGGTGAAGCGGAAGACATGGCGGAAGTGCTCAGCATCACCGGTAACGAAATGACGCCGGGTGCGTCTTGCAACGGTGCCTGCCTCGTGACCCGTAACTTCACGGCACTTGAACCGGGCGTCGACGAAATCAAGTACCACGCCCCCGGTATCGGTGTGATCCTCGAAATCGACGATGAAGGCAACCGCACGGAACTCGTCGAGTTCAACCAACTGTAGCCCTCTTTATGGCTGCTTGGTCAGCAGGCAGGGTGGTGGCGAAGAAGACGGCCAGTCCCCGCAGTCGCGAATCTTCCGAGCCACCGATGATGTGGGAGAGCCTGTCGGGCACAAGCCCGGCAGGCTCGCTCTCAGAAATTGGAAATAGGCCAGTGGAAGATCTCGTCTCGGTCGTCATTCCCGTGTTCAACGAAGTCGGCAACATCCTGCGTGTTGCCTGGGCGACCTGCGATGCCCTCGAAGATCGCTGCGAGTTCGAGATCGTTTTCGCAAACGACGGCAGCCTGGACACGACAGCGCAGGAGATCGATCGCGCACAGGAAGTACTCGGTGAACGCGTCCGCAATGTCGACCTGCCGGTCAGATCCGGCCAGGCGGCAGCGATGCTCGCCGGCATCGAAGCCGCACGTGGCAACACGATCGTGACGGTGGATGGCGATTGTCAGGACAACCCGGAAGACATCATGCCGTTGCTGGGCACATATCGGGAACACGACAACCCACAACTGCTCGTTTGTGGGGGCGACGTGTTGGTCGTGCGTGGCATCAGCCGACTGTGGCACAGCGGAAAGGTAACCGGTCGTTCGGGCCTGATGGTCTTCGACAGGGAAACTTTTCTGGCGCTTCCGCACCTCGACAACCTGGACCGTCTGCTGCCGGAAATCTACCGCGCCTTTGGTCACCCCGTCGCGACCTGTCCGGTGCATCGCCAACCCCGCTACAGCGGGGTATCCAAACAAATCCTCTCGCGCGCAGCGTCACTCGTACTCGACCGGTTTGCGATTCGTCGTGTGGCTGCTCACCTGATCAACGCCGTCAACTCAGAAAAAAAGAACAAGGGTCGAGGCTGATGAAGTTTCACATCATCATGGCGATGTACAACAACGAGTCGAACATTGCCGACTGCATCCACTCGATGCAGGCGCAAACGCACTTCAACTTTCGGTGTATCGTGATCGATGACCTTTCGGACGATCGATCGGTTGCAGTCGCACACAAAACAATCGATGGCGACGACCGTTTTACGCTGATCATCAATTCGACCAAGAAGCACAAAACACGCAACGTTTTCGAAGGGATCGACGCCGCCGGCGCAGCACCCGAAGACGTCATCGTCATGGTCGATGGCGATGACCGTCTCGGCCATTCACGAGTATTAGAGACGGTAGCAGATACGTATCGGAACACCGACTGCTGGATGACCTATGGAAGCTACAGCGACCGGCATGGCGACAGGGATCCTATCTGCCGCGAATACGAACAGTTCGTCATTGATACCAACTGCTTTCGCCACGTGAAGTGGCGTGCGTCGCACCTGAAGACGTTCAAATACCATCTGTGGAGAAGCGTCCATTGGCTGGAGTTTCGAATCACCGACGCCGAGATACACCGCGCGAGAACACGTGCATTGCTTCGGGGTCGAATGCGGACCTGGTTCCACTGGCGAGGGATTCGTTCGGCCGACCTCAATGACGTCTCCGGACGCTACATGCGGCGTTGTGACGACAAGGCGTTTTCCTATCCGATGCTGGAGATGTCCGGCCACAAAGCGGTACTCATCGAAGACGTGTTGTATGTCTATGGTTCGCAACCGTCGACCGCAGAATCCGCAGAGCCGGTATACGGAAACGGCAAGTCAGAAAAATGGCACACCCGGTTGATACGAGACGTAATCGTGAATCGACCGGCTTATCCAAGGCGGTCTGACCCTCTGCCGGAGAAAACTATGCTGAGCAAAGCCCCCTGGCTTCGGCGCAACCCTTCATCCAGGGGATTGGACGCAGTGTAAGAAGCCAATCGAAGCCCAACCAGAGACGCGCTCCGACCCCCTTTTTCCAGTATGCTTTCGCTGCGTTCGAGGGAGCCGGATTGAGCAAGTTTTTCGACGAACTAAAGCGCCGCAACGTCTTCAAGGTCGCCGCGGTATACGCCATCGCCAGCTGGCTGCTCTTGCAGGTGGTCGATGTCCTTTTTCCGGCGCTGAAACTACCGGAATGGACGATCACTTTCGTCGCTGCGCTCCTGATCATCGGTCTGCCAATCGCGCTGATCCTCGCCTGGGCCTTCGAGATTACGCCGGAGGGAGTCAAGCTCGAAAAGGACGTCGACCGATCCAAATCGATCACCCCACAGACCGGCCAAAAACTGAACTACTGGATCATTGGCCTGTTGGTCGCCGC
>JAZFZN010000013.1:0-2421 GCA_036475515.1 Gammaproteobacteria bacterium | reverse complement strand
CAACGCCGGCATGCTGAAGAAGAAGCAAAGCGCAAAGCCGAGGAGGAAGCGCGCAGCAGGCGCGAAGCGCAGGCCAAACGTGAAGAGCAGACCAAACGTGAAGAACAGGCAAAACGCGAAAGGCGCGAAGGGGGCAAAGGCGACACACGCTACGGGCGCACGGAACTGCACGTCGCGAAGGGGCAGAGCGGACACCGGCGCAAGAAAAAACGGCCGCGTCGTCCGTCGCATATCAGCGTCGACACTCAGCACGGTTTCGAAATGCCGACAGCGCCGGTCGTTCGTGAAGTGTCAATTCCTGAGACGATCTCGGTCGGCGATCTTGCGCAACGTATGGCGGTCAAGGCGACGGAAGTCATCAAGGTCATGATGAATCTGGGTGTCATGGCGACGATCAATCAGGTCATCGACCAGGACACGGCCACCCTCGTCGTCGAGGAGATGGGTCATACGCCAAAGCCGCTTAAAGAAAGCGAACTCGAAGAACAGGTGTTGGGCACTGGCAAGGAGGAGGGCGAAGAAGTCCCGCGTCCACCGGTGGTCACGATCATGGGTCACGTCGACCACGGCAAAACCTCGTTGCTGGACTACATCCGTCATTCCCACATCACAAAGGGAGAAGCCGGTGGAATCACCCAGCACATAGGCGCCTACCACGTCAAAACGGACAAAGGTGTCGTTTCCTTCCTCGATACGCCTGGTCACGAGGCGTTCACGGCGATGCGTGCACGTGGTGCGCAGGTGACCGACATCGTCGTGCTGGTGGTTGCAGCCGATGACGGCGTCATGCCGCAAACCATCGAGGCGATCAAACACGCGCGCGCTGCCGAAGTACCGATCGTGGTCGCCATCAACAAGATCGACAAGGCCGCTGCCGATCCGGAGCGCGTCAAGAACGAACTCGCACAACAGGAGGTCATCCCGGAAGACTGGGGCGGCGAGAACCTGTTCGCGCACGTATCCGCGAAGACGGGGGAAGGGATCGACAAGTTGCTCGAAACCTTGTCGCTACAGTCCGAAGTGCTCGAGCTGACTGCCGTCGTGGACGGACCGGCGTCGGGTGTCGTGCTTGAATCCAGCATCGAAAAGGGTCGCGGTGCCGTAGCCACGGTACTGGTCGGTCGCGGCACCCTGAACACCGGTGACGTGGTGCTCGCCGGTAGCGAGTTTGGACGTGTGCGAGCGATGTTCGACGAACGAGGGGATTCGATCGAGTCGGCGAGGCCGTCGATGCCCACTGTAATCCAGGGATTGTCCGGCACCCCGAATGCGGGCGACGAGTTTATGGTTGTCGCGAATGAACGCAAGGCGCGTGAAGTTGCGATGTACCGCCAGGGCAAGTTCCGCGACGTCAAACTCGCGCGGCAGCAAGTCTCGAAGCTCGAAGACGTGTTTTCGCAGATGGAGCAGGGCGAACGCGGAGTTGTCAACGTGCTGATCAAGGCCGACGTAAACGGCAGCGCGGAAGCGGTACGCCAGTCGTTGGAAAAACTGTCCGGCGAAGAAGTCGAGGTCAAGGTGATTTCGAGCGCCGTCGGGGGCATCACCGAATCGGATGTGAACCTCGCGGCTTCGTCGGATGCGATCGTTATCGGTTTCAATGTGCGCGCCGACGCCGCCGCACGCACGGCGGTGAAGGAATCGGCCGTCGATCTTCGTTACTACAGCGTCATCTACGAAGCGATCGACGATGTCAAGCAGGCGATCAGCGGCAAGCTGTCGCCTGAAGTCAAAGAGCAAATCGTTGGTCTTGCCGAGGTACGCGATGTATTCCGTTCGCCGAAACTCGGTGCAATCGCCGGTTGCATGGTTGTTGAAGGCTACGTCAAACGGAATCTTCCGATTCGCGTCCTGCGTGACAACGTTGTGATTTTCGAAGGCGAACTGGAGTCGTTGCGCCGGTTCAAGGACGACGTGACCGAAGTGCGTGCCGGAACCGAATGCGGTATCGGCGTACGCAACTACAATGACGTCAAAGTGGGGGATCAGATCGAGTGCTACGAACGCGTCGAAGTAGCACGCACACTCTGATCCTAGAGACATGCCACGCGAACATTCACGCAGCCAACGGGTTGCCGAAGAAATCCGGCGCATACTCAGCGAATTGATCCGGCGGGAGATCGAGGACAGGAACACCGGTTTCGTAACCTTGACAGAAATCGATCTGAGCCGGGACATGTCGCACGCCAAGGTTTTTTTCAGTGTGATCGATCCACAAGAGCAGGCCGAGGCTGCAACGGATCGCCTGGAACAGGCGAAGGGCTTTCTGCGTGGTGAACTCGGGCGGAAACTCCGGATCCGCACGATTCCGGAACTGCATTTCTTTTATGACGACAGTCTGGAGCGTGGTGCGAGAGTGACCCGCTTGATCGACGAGACAATGTCGGACGAGAACGACTAATGGCAGGACGTAGACGCAGA
>JAZFZN010000012.1:0-2454 GCA_036475515.1 Gammaproteobacteria bacterium | reverse complement strand
AGAAATCGACTTTTTGCCGGCGCTGTTCCGAGACGAGCATGCCACCCAGAACATCGACCTCGCCGCTGTCCAGATCAGCACGAATCTCCTCCCAGGTCGCCGCAGCAAATCGGATTGGAATCCGCTCGGTCGCCGCAACCGCACGGATCAGCTCAACGTCGAAGCCATCGGGATCACCGGATGCGTTCAGGAATTCGTAGGGCGGGTAGTCGTAGCTGATGCCGACGATCACGACTTCCCGGTCTGCGGCCCAGACAGAACCGTGCGGCAGAAACAACAGCACGGCGGACAGGCGAACGGTCCGTGAGACAGTCGCGACGATCGCAGACCGCATGCTCGGTTCCTTTCGCGGATAAGACTTGGTCTGATTATAGCGGGCCGCGTCGCTCGACGTGGCAGGAAATTCTTCTAGTGCTTGGATTCTATGGGGCGTCGAAATCGACGACCACTTTGTCGGTTAGCGGCCGCGACTGACAGGCGAGCACGTATCCGGCGTCGACCTCGTGAGGTTCGAGCGCATAGTTGACTTCCATATCGACCTTGCCTTCCACGAGTTTGGTGCGGCAGGTGCTGCACACCCCACCCTTGCAGGAGAATGGCAAGTCGAATCCACGCTCGATTGCGGCATCCAGGATCGAGTCGGCGTTGTAGTCCATCCCGAATTCGGTGCGGCGTCCGTCGAGGATCACAGTGACCCTGCTTTGCTGTTCGTGACCCTCCACTTCCACGGCTTGTTTTTTGACATGCTCCGCATCCGGTAGCGGTCCAGTCACAAAGCGTTCGAAATGGATTCGGTCGTCGTCGACTCCGAGCTGGTTCAATCCGCTAGCAACGTCTTCGATCATCGTCGACGGCCCGCAGACATAGAACTGTGTGATCGCCTCGGGGCGGAATACCGAACGGCCGAGCAGCTGCACTTTTTCCGTATCCAGACGGCCGTTGTACAGCTCGATTTCCTGGGCCTCACGACTCAGGATGTGGTGCAGGCCGAAGCGGTCCATGAAACGGTTCTTCAGGTCTTCGAACTGTTCCCGGAAAATGATCGAGTCACGGTTCCGGTTACCGTAAAACAGAACAAACCGGCCGTTCGGTTCGGTCTCGAGTGTGGTTTTGATGATCGATGACACCGGTGTGATACCGCTGCCGGCTGCGAATGCAACATAGGTGTTCTCGTGATCCGGATCCACCGGTGTATTGAAGCGGCCGGCAGGGGCCATGACCTCGAGTGTATCGCCCACGCGAAGTCGTTCGTTCGCAAATGTCGAGAACACACCTCCGTCGACTTTCTTGATGGCAACCCGCAATTCGTTTTCACCGACGCTGCTGCAGATTGAATACGAACGCCGTACATCTTCGCCGTCGAGCAACACCTTGAAGTTCAGGTGCTGACCCTGGATGTATCGGTATTCGTCCACAAACTCAGCCGGTGGGTCGAACACGATCGACACGCAGTCGTCGGTCTCACGACGTATTTCCCGGACGGTCAGCGGATGAAAATGAAGCATGCTAGAAAATAGAAAACTGGGGTCAGAGAGTATTTTTTAAAGCGTTGATTTTGAACAACGTGTGCCGACTCAAAACCGGGTTGTCTTTGCAAACATCCCCGAAATTCAAGGACTTAAAAAATACTCTCTGACCCCAATTAAAAACCCCAATTCAGATGCACTTGAAGTAGTCAAAAGGCTCGGCGCATATCGTGCAACGATACAGTGACTTGCACGGGGTCGACCCGAATTCGCTGACGCATTCGGTCTCTTTCGAACCGCAACGCGGACAGCGCACGTACACGGTTGAGAACAGGGCGCGTTTGTTTGCGGACGTCCCGGTCGGGGGTGCGATGCCGTAGGCTTTGAGTTTCTTTCGACCCTCGTCAGACAGCCAGTCTGTCGTCCACGCGGGAGCCAGCACGGTGGTGATGACTGCGTTGTCATATCCGGCTTCCACCAACACGCTTTCGATGTCCGTTTCGATCGTGTTCATCGCCGGACAGCCAGAGTACGTCGGGGTGATGACGACTTCCAGTCGTCCGCCGTCGGTCTTTACATCGCGCACGATTCCGAGATCGAGCACGCTGAGCACCGGGATTTCCGGATCGTGCACGGTGGCCAGCAAATCCCAGACCTGCCCGCTGTCGATTTTCTCTGCGCGTTGCACACTCACCACTCGGCCCCCGGGTAAGCGCGTTGCAGATACTGCATCTCCGCGAGCAGAAGCCCGAGGTGTTCGCTGTGGCGGCCTTGTTTGCCACCGGTATGCATCCAGCCGTCCTCGGGTCGTTTGAGCGTGGCCTCGCCGAGTACCGCATCGACTGTCCGGTCCCAACCCGTTTTCAGGAGCTCGGGGCCGACACCGATTCCGTCCGCACACATCTGCGCGTCCACTTCATCGCTTTCGAACAATTCACCCGTGTACGGCCATAGATTGTTCAATGCGTTCTGTACACGTTCGTGGCTT
>JAZFZN010000011.1:0-2465 GCA_036475515.1 Gammaproteobacteria bacterium | reverse complement strand
GTCTTTTTTTGCATCAGTAAAGACCTGACCGCTTGCAGGTCAGATTGGATAGTGAAAAAATATTTTCACTTACACGGAGGAGCCATGACGGCGAAACACATGCACACACACTTCAGCAGACGCGAATCACAGATCATGGATGTTCTGTATCGTCTGAACGAGGGTGGAGTATCAGAAGTCCTCGAAGAACTCGACGATGCCCCGAGCTACAACTCGATCCGGGTGATCCTCGGTATCCTCGAGGACAAAGGCTGCGTGGGGCACCGTGCAGAAGGTACCCGCTACATCTACACACCGAGTGTTCCGCGCCGCCAGGCGGCCCGTACGGCAGCTGCCCATTTGATCGATACGTTCTTCAGGGGATCAGCCCCTCGTGCGGTAGCCACACTGCTTGATCTCGACGATCGGGAATTGAACCCTGACGAAATCGAACAACTTTCACGACTGATCGACAAAGCAAAAACAAGGAACGGGTAATGACACCGCTCGAAGTGGGGCTCTTCGGCCTCGAGCCGTTGCACCTGGTGGCCACCGGTCTGGTCAAGGCCTCGGTTGTGCTCATCGTGCTGCTGCTGGCCGTGGTATCAACACGCCACCTGTCAGCGCATTTGCGCTACTGGATCGGCAACCTTGCGGTCGTATCCTTGCTCGGTCTGGCGTTGTTCAGCTTCGTTACACCCATCTGGGAGTTCCCGATACTACCGGGCGAACAGGTGGTCGCAGCGTCGCAAATCGAACCGGCGTACGCGGAAGAATTCAACGGAAACTGGAAGCTGGTTCCCGTCGTACTCGCACACAGCCTCGAATCCAAAACGCTGACCCCGAGCGCCGGCTATTACCTGCTGATCGGACTGGCTGGCTTGTGGGGCGCCGGTGCGATCCTGTTGCTGCTGCGCATGTTTGGTGGAGTGCTCTACCTGCACCGTGTAACCCGCAGAGCACAGAGCGCAGTCGCCGACTGGAACCCTGTGATCGTGCTGGCAGCACAGACCATCGGAATGGAGAAACATCCGGACGTTCGTCTGTCCCCGGAGGTCCCTGTACCGATGATCTGGGGCGTGTTCCGACCCGTTGTGCTGCTTCCAGAGACGTCCAGATCGTGGGGGAAGGAGCGCGTTTCCGTCGTCCTGACCCATGAATTCGTGCACGCCCAACGTGGTGACCACGTGATGGCCCTGGTCACCCAACTCGTCGTTGCGTTGTTCTGGATCAATCCGCTGGTCTGGTGGCTGGCGAAACAGCAACGCTGTGAACGCGAGCTGGCCTGCGACGAGGCGGTGCTGACACTGGGTGCAGACAAGATCACCTATGCCGAACAGCTGGTTGCAATGACACAGGAATTGCGTACTTCCGGTCCGATAAATGCAGTTGCGATGGCGACACCGAGTCGTCTCGCAGAACGTGTCGGACGCGTGCTGAACCACGAGAGCGGCATCCGCTTTCTGAACCGCAGCACCGTGCGCGCTTCGCTGTTTGCGGCAGCGATGCTGGCGGCACCGCTTGCGACGGCAAACCTGGTCAAAACAGAACCATTCAGTCAATCGCCCTACATCAATCAGCTGTTCAATGGCGAGTGCGAGCAACGTAGGTACGCTGCAGAACACCTTGGCAAAGAAGGAAACAGAGATGCGGTGCCGTTCCTGATCCAGGCGTTGATCGACCCCGAGCAGAAAACGCGGGTAAGAACCGTACGTTCACTTGGCGAGTTGAACGACACACGTGCCATGATACCGCTGCAAAATCTCCTCCAAGACAGAAACCCGGAAGTGCGTGCCGCAGCGGCATCTGCTTTGGGATCCATCGACAGCCCAGTCGTGCGGGTCGGCACATCTGAAGAGACAAGAGTCGGGCGGCGCTAGAACAATACGGGACTTGAAGTGCCCGCAACGGCGTCGGCACACGTCAGTCGCTCGACCGGCTCCAGTCGCTGAGTGACCGTTGAACAGCGGCCAGTTCTTCATCGAGCAAATAACTCTCGGGCTTCTTCCAGCTGGTCAGCAGATCGACGTTCTTTTCGCTGACGACGGGCATGTCGACACCGCTGGCACACTGCACGGTCCAGCCCGGTACCACGAGACCCGGGTATACGACGACATTGTCGCTGCCTGTTTTTGTCCTCAGCGCCTGCTCGAGGCGACGCGCCGCCCCTTTGATGCGCCGGACGGCTTCCGTTTCGTCCTGTTCGTCGAAATGCAGGCTCGATCCGTCAAAAGCAACCGGATCCTGATCGCGTTTGCATCGACGTGTGATCACGTTGACCACGTAGACACCGGAACCACCCGCGACAACGGCATCCAGCAACTGGCCGTCAATCACGACATCGTGAAACACCGCGAAACCTCTGCTCGACACACGTCGTAACGCCTGCGCGACGGCGAGTTTCGCCGTATATCTGAAGGTCAGTTGCCGCTTCTTTTTCGTGATCAGCACGAGTTGGAACAGACCATAGGCAAGAATCATCGCGA
>JAZFZN010000010.1:0-3757 GCA_036475515.1 Gammaproteobacteria bacterium | reverse complement strand
GGAAACGGACACCACATAAGAACGCCCTTCTTTAGCGAGAAATCGGGTTATGTCTTCGCTGTTGCGGCTGCTGCCCGGCCACAGTGCGATGTGCAGGTCCTCACCCTGACCGTACAGGGCCGCCCGTGGCAACGGCATCCAGTTTTCCCAACAGGCCAGGGCACCGACGGTGAACTCACCGACAGGATGGGTCCGCAACCCGTGTCCGTCTCCCGGTGCCCAGGCGAGGCGTTCCTCATAGGTCGGCATCAACTTGCGATGTGTCGGCTTGATGGCTCCATCGTCGTCGATATGGACGATGGAACAGTAGACGCTGTGTCCACCGCGGTCGCGTGGACGTTCGATACAACCGGCCACAACGATGATCCCGTGTTCAGCCGCGACGGACCGTAACGGATCGAGATGCCCCGCGTCGATATCGACGGCTTGGTCGAGATAGTGAGCGTGTAGTTCTTTTTGTAATGACGAGTTGAAACGTGCGCCATCGGTACGTTCGAGCCAGAACGGATAACCCGGTAGCAGCGCTTCGCCGAAGCAGACGAGCGTACAATTCGAGTCGGCAGCCTGCACAACAAACCCGAGCATTTTCTCGAGTGTTGCGTCCCGGTCCAGCCAAACCGGTGCAATCTGCGCGATACCGACCTTCATTGCTGTTCGGTACTTCCGAATGTCTGCAGGTAACTGTATAGAGCCGCGACTTCGTTGCCGGTCATCCGATCTGGCGATATCGACTGAGGTTCAACTCGTCGTCGAGCACCTCGGGCGCCAAAGCCGCCTTGACGTGCTCCGTCTCGAAATGAGCCTGAAAAGCACCTTCGTCCCGCCATTCCTCGATGAACGCAAACTCGCACGGGTCTTCGCTGTTTTCGAGCAACTCATAGCTCAGACAGCCTTCCTCCGCGCGCGTCGGCTCGAGCAAGCCCTCGAGCAGCTGACGCAACTCGAGTTCCTTGCCCTTCTGCGCTCTGAGACGAGTAATCACTCTCAGTGTCTCCTGACTCATCGGAACGGACCTCCTGATCAGGTGCACGTGACGCCGGACAAAACTCGGCCGGGCGCCTCTACGTTGACAAAATCAGCGCGTCGGGGCAACCCACAGTTCTGCCTTATGACAAAGCCGGCCACAGCCAGCCAAACACCCCGGCGGTCAACAACGCAAACACCAGCGCATCGGCCAGATATTTCAGCGTTATCGACCAGGGTCGTCCAAACCAGATGGACTCCGGAATGTCCGCAAACCCATAGGCCATCCATGCGACGGCGCCGGTGATCTGAAATACGTGCAGATAATCGGTCCCGGGCGCCAGCGTCCGTCCAGCGACGTAGGCGACGAAAACACCGACGATCAGATAGTAGAGAAACTGCAAGACGAGGTATTTGCCCATCGCCGGCACACCGTTCGGAACGATCGTTACGAATGCGAGTGGCCCTTCCTCGAACTTGCGTTTCACTTCGGGGTTTTCGATTTCCTTCCGATCCACGCAATACGGAATGTTGTACAGGCCCGGTGACAATCCGCGCAACGCCGCCCGCACCGCTTCCTCGTCACCGACCTTTTTGTAGTCGGACTTGTGGTGTGGCATAACCATCCAGATAACCGACGCTGCGAGCCAGCACAGCACGGCGGCGATCAGGATCGGCATCCACAATGGCGCTATCGTGACCATTTCACTTCCCCCGTTGGCTCCCCTCGTCGTTCAGCGTAGAACAGGCCCGCGTGACGTGCCACCACGATCAGGGGCCGTCGCGGCTCATTCCGAACAAAATGTGCGTGTAGCCTTTGTAGTCGAGCTGCCGTTCCTCGCGGAAACCGAGTTTGCACGCCAGTGCCAGGGAGGGTTCGTTTTCAGGACGGACCGTGCAGACGATGCGTTCAAGACCCAGCGAAAAACCGTATTTAAGGCAAGCACGCGCAGCCTCTTCTGCGTAGCCCTGTCTCCAGAACGGTTTGTGCATGAGGTAGCTTAACCCCGCCTCGCCGGTGTTTTCGATCACTTGACGTACGAGTCCCGCCTGGCCGATCGCCGCACCGTCCGCTCTGTGCACAACCAGCCAGAAACCAAATCCGTCTGTGGTGTAGCGGCGCCGTTGCACTTCGATCCAGTCCATCGACCCCTTCCGGTCCAGCGGCCGTGGATAGAACCGCATAACTTCGGCATCGCCGAGCATCTCCGAGATGAACGGGAGGTCTTCGGGCGTAAGCTCGCGCAGCAACAGACGCTCTGTCTCGACGATCATTCTTGTGGTACGCCCCGACGCACAGTAGCGGCGTCACTGTAACCGACGATCGGGGGTCATTCAGTGTTCCAGATCTGTCCGGCGAGTGTCCGCTGTCCGGCCGACGGACACCGGTCTGCCTTCTCGAGAATCCTAAATCGAGCAGATTATCCTTTTAGTTCAATAAGATAGGAACGTCGTCTCAAATTGGCACGGTGCTTGCAGATGATTTGTCAGAACCACCGAAGGACTCTGCGAGTGACCGCACAACCAAAACCGACGTTAGTCAGCGGCGATCCCGCTGGCCGCACACGCATGCGAGATGCAGGCACACAGGATCGTCCGATCGAAAAGCCGAAATCGAAAAAACACCTTTTCGTCTATGGCTCATTGGCATTCGTGGCACTCGCACTCACAGTGCCGATCGCACAACGCTGGCTCAGCACGGAACTCGCGGTTTCGGCTTCACGGCTTCGTACGGCCGAGGTTCAGGTCGGGCAATTCGTGCGGGACGTGGCGGTGCAGGGCCGTGTCATCGCAGCCGTGGCGCCGACGCTGTATAGCCCCGAGGCCGGTACCGTCACCCTGCTCGTACGCGCCGGCGAAACGGTCCAGGAGCACCAGATTCTGGCCACGGTCGACAGTCCGGAACTGAACAACCGACTGCAGACGGAGCAAGCGACCCTCGAAAGCGAGGAAGTCGAACTGGAACGTACATTGATCGAGGCCAAACAGACGCAACTCGAAAACCACCAACGCATTGACCTGGCAAAAATCGCGCTGGACGCTGCTGATCGGGAGAAACGTCGTGCCGACTTGTCCATCCAGGCCAATGCAATCAGCAAGCTCGATCACGAGAAAGCTCTGGACGAGCTGACAACCGCACACGTCAAGTACGAGCACGCTGTGCAGGACGCGCGTTTGTCGAAGGAACGACTCGCGTTCGAACAACGCACCAAGGAACTGATGGTGCAGAGGCAACGCCTGATGGTTGAGGAACTGCAACGCCAGGTGGATGAGCTTGCCGTGCGTTCTCCCGCTACCGGTGTCGTTGGGACGATGATGGCCGAACAGAAAGCCGCGGTGGATCGCAACCAGCCTCTGTTGTCGGTTGTCGATTTGTCCGCGTATGAGATCGAGCTCCAGGTGCCGCAGAGCTACGGCGACGACCTCAGCACGGGTGTCGGAACGGAAATAACCTACGAAGGGCGTGTTTACGCCGGACAAATCGCAACTGTCTCTCCGGAGATTCAGAACAACCAGGTGATGGCGCGGGTTCGGTTCTCTGGTGATCTCCCTGAGGGCCTACGGCAGAACCAACGCGTTTCGACACGCATCATTCTCGAATCCCGCGACAACGTCACAACCGTTCAACGTGGTCCGTTCTACGACAGTGGCGGCGGTCGTATTGCATACGTTGTTGAAGATGGTTACGCAAATCGGCGTGACATTGACACCGGTGCTACCAGCGTAAACGCAATCGAGATCCTCGATGGACTCCGGCCTGGTGAAACCATCGAGGATCTCGATTGCGTTTACG
>JAZFZN010000009.1:0-5749 GCA_036475515.1 Gammaproteobacteria bacterium | reverse complement strand
CCTCGACACGGATGACGGCGGTGACGATGGAGACGAAGGAACCTCCTGACAGTTGGCTCTGACCCTGCTCTGACCCTGCTCTGACCCTGCACCGAGTGGGGTCGGAGCATGCTCCGACCCCCGCTAGCGACCCCCCGCTAGCGTGGAATCAGCGCGATCACACGCACCGGACTGCCCGATCCGCCTTCGATTTTCATCGGCAATGCAACGACGGTGAAACCGATTGGCGGGAGTTCCTCGAGGTTCGTCAGACTCTCGAGTCCCGGCATGTTCGCGGCCGCCGCAACTCGATGTACGATGAAGTCTTTCGACGCGCCGTAATCAATTGACGCGGTATCCACACCAAGTATCGCGACGTTACGCTCTTCTATGAGATAGCGCGTCGCGTCCTCACCGTAACTCGGAAACGACAGTTTGGTCGCGTCGCCGGGTGTGTCATCGCCCAGGTAAGCCTGCACATCCGGCCAGTACTTGCTCCATCCGGTTCTGAGCAACACGATCGCACCAGTCGGGATCACACCGTGTTGCCGCTCGTGTTCAAGCACGTCGTCTTTCGTCAGCCGGTAGTTGCGATCCTGTGTCGATTGTTCTGATACATCGATGACGACACCCGGACCGACAAGCGTCTCCAATGGAATCTTCTCGACCGTCTGTTTGTCCGCATTGAAATGAATCGGTGCGTCCAGATGCGTGCCACCGTGCTCCGGTGTGCAGAAGCTGTTGGCCGAGTAATACCAACCGCCTTCTGTTGTGCCGGCATACAACGAATCGAGTTCAAAATGCGTCGGAGACGTGGGCCAGTAGATCGTGTCGGCGTTGTATTCGTGTGTCAGGTCGACGAGCAGGTAGTCGTCGGATGCAAACGCCGATAACGGTAATAACAATGGCAAGAACCACAGCTGGCGCATGACATGCCCCTTTGAGTCGAGATCATTGCATGCATCAGGTCGGGAACACGGATACTCACTAATCAGATCGTATCCCGTTTCGACGCCTCAGATCGCAACATCATGGCGAACGTGGTGTTGTAGGCACTGCGCCACGCACGCACGGCGGTCGGATCAGACAAGCCGCCCTGGTGCACTTCAGAGAATTTGATCAGGCTGTCTTCGAGCAGCGTTAGTTGATCGACGATGGTGCTGTTGTTCGGCCGCGCTTCCTGAAGCGCGAGCAGGCTGCTCAGTTCAACCTCGAGTTTTTGATAGTCGGTCGCGTAGTTCCTGTAGTCCGCAGCCGGTGAACCCACACCGTACTCAAGCGGCGCGAACACGAACTCGAACTGGCGTTGCAGTTGGGCGATGGACTGTTCGGTTGCAGGGTCGTAAGACGGTACCGACGCGCAGGCACACAGAAACAGCGCGAAGAAATATCGCGCGAACAACTTTTGAAAACCGATTCTCACCAATTCTATGTAGCAGGCACCATTGCGGCTCGGCAGTTCGCGGCAATCTCACGCGACAACGACATAGGCGATACTGACACGTACAACATTGCGGCGCTTGAGATCTTTCCAGAACGCGGCAATTGAACCGGGTTGATCAGTGCTGCCGGCAGCGGCTGGGACGACAGCCGCAGGTGGCGCGCTCTGAGTCTCGCTGGCCGCGTGACGCGATTCGGCAACTCGTCGTCGGTCTGTACTTCAGCGGCCAGACGATAACCGCGTTTCGGGATCGTCCACCTTCCAGCGGACGTACCTCGTAGTCGCCGAGTCGGAACCCATGCTGTAGCCGGGTATCCATGCAGTCGCCGCCTGATAAACGAACATGATCAAGAATAGCCTAAGACTTTGTCCAAAGTGACTGTTGCGTCGCAGAAAACCGAGGTTTTTCAACGGTTCCGAAGAAAATATCGGCGCCGCGAAGGTTTTGCGCAGGAAAAAATCGGGCTTCGCTCAGGGATAGAAGCTGGTTTGGGAACACACTATGAATCGCGAAGAGGGACCTCAAATCTGGCCGGCGGCCAGACGCAACGGAAGCAGTCAGGGAGACGGGGACGAGTTCCCGATCTCAAGCCGCCTGGGGTCGCCGGCCACTCTCTGTTTTCCAACCAAGAACGGATTCCTGGGTACTTCAGGTATAGGGAAGTATTCGTGCAATCCGATAGCGAGAAAACTGCTCAAAAATCTGATGCGTGACATGCTCGTGATCGCGGTGAGTATCGGCGGTACCTGGCTACTGATGCTGACGATCGCACTCTGATGCGTCGCAGGACTGCTAATATTGCCTGGAAAGGAGGCCCGGCATGCCCACGACTTTCGAACGCATCATCGATGGCGAGCTGTCTGCGGATTTCGTTTACGAAGACGACCAGGTCGTTGCGTTTCGCGACATCAATCCGCAGGGTCCGGTGCACATACTGATCGTGCCACGCAAAGTCATACCCACGACCAACGACATCACCGAAGAAGACGTTCCTTTGATTGGCCATCTGGTCCTGGTTGCCAAACGACTGGCGACCGAGGAAGGCATCGCCGAAGACGGTTACCGCCTGATCTTCAATTGCAACGCCTACGGTGGACAGGAAGTCTTTCACATCCATTTGCACCTGATCGGTGGCAAACCGCTGGGGCGGATGATCCCTTGATATGATGATCTCTTGAAATAATGAGGAGCAAAAAAATGCGCGCCAGAGTGCATGCACCGGTCTTTTCGTCGTTACTGCTGTGCCTCCTCGCCGGGCCTGTACCCGCAGCACCGCAATGGCAATACCCGGCGGCGCCACGCATCGTTGCTGTCGGTGATGTACACGGCGCATACGACGAGTTGGTGCGAACGTTGCAAGCCGCAGGCGTGCTCGACGCCTCATTGCACTGGTCGGGTGGCAACACACAGCTGGTCAGTCTTGGCGACCTGCTCGATCGCGGTGCGGACTCTCGTCGCGTCATGAATCTGCTGATGCGTCTCGAGGGCGAAGCCGCACAAGCCGGTGGCGGTGTTCACGTCGTACTTGGCAATCACGAGACCATGAACCTGGCCGGTGAACTGGACTATGTGTCACCGGGAGAATTTGCGGCATTCATCGAGGACGAAACAGCGGAGATGCGCGAGCAGGCGTTCTCGACTTACTTTGCACGTGGTGCGAGTCGTTTCGCAAGCGAAAACGAAGCGCGTGCGGAATTCAACAAGTTCCCGTCTGGTTATTTCGCACATCGCCAGGCGTTTTCTGCAGACGGCGAATACGGCCGGTGGCTGTTGGAGCAACCCGTTGTACTGGTCATCGGTGACACGGCATTTGCACACGGTGGATTGCCGGGCGTGGTCGCCCAGCAGGGCGGTGCAGCCGTGAATGCACAGGCGCAATCGGATCTGACCGGATACGTCGAGTCCTCGAACCGATTGATCGACGCCGGGTTGCTGTCCTACGACACGTCGTACGACGACCGCGTGCGGAAACTCGAACAGATCGTCGATGAAACACCGGTTCGCGCCGCGCCAAATGCGGATGACATCAACCGTCTGCGCGCTGCTTACAATTCGTTTGTCATGAACGTCAACGGACCATTGTGGTACCGGGGTCAGGCCCTATGTCTGCCGCTCAGCGAGTACGACGTGCTCAACGCATCCCTGGACGCACTCGGTGCGAAACGTGTCGTCGTCGGCCATACAACGACAGATGACCGTGTGGTCAACTCGCGTTTCGACGGACGCTACATCATGACCGATACCGGCATGCTCCGTGAGCATTACGGCGGACGGGGCGCGGCGGTCATCATCGAAGGTGATCGCGTTGGTGTCGTCTATTCGGACGGCTCGCGCGGCGAACCGGAACCGATGATTCGCAAAGTTGGCAATCGTCCCGGCAATCTCAGCGACGACGACATCGAAAGAATGCTCCGCGCAGGGGAAATCGTGAACATCGAAGAAATCGGTACCGGTGTGACCCGTCCAAAACGTGTGACCTTGCGGGACGGTGATATCGAGATCGACGCGGCGTTTACATACGTTGAGACGCCGATTCGCGGCAACACGCGGGACCGCGATCGCCTGATCAACATATCGGATCGATGGCAATACAACGTCGCGGCCTACAAGATCGACCGGATCCTGGGACTGGAACTGGTTCCTGTCACCGTCGAACGCACCATTGACGGTACACCCGGCAGTTTGAGCTTCTGGGTGCAAAACGCGATCTCGCTGCGCGACAAGAACAACAACAACGTGTCTGCGAGTGGTTGGTGTCCCTTGGACCCACAACACGATCTGATGCTCGTGTTCGATGCTTTGATCTTCAACGCCGATCGCACCCAGGAAAACATTTTGTACACGCAGGACGACTGGATGTTGCGTCTGATCGACCACACGCGTGCGTTTCGGACCACGCGCGGGCTTCCGAAGGATCTGAAGAACGTCGAACTCAGGATCACACCGGAGTATGCGAAACAGCTGGAGGCGCTGAACAGCGAAGACCTGTCAGCAGCACTTCGTACGCTGCTCGACAAGACGCAGATTCGGGCGATTCTTGCGCGGCGCGACAAGCTTCTGAAGGACTGGGGCACGATCGTCGTGACCTCTAATTGAATAGTTTGTTACAGTACGGCCAGACCCAAGACCGCGGAGACTAGACATGACGCATCGGATGCTCGCCATTCTAGGAATGACGCTCGCACTGGCGCTGGCCGCGCCGTCCATCGCGGACGACAAAGCCGAGAAACGAGCGAAAGCCGATTCAATGGCCGAGCAGACGCTCGGCAAGCTGTTTGCCGACAACACACACGCGAAAACACTCTATGACAAGGCCTATGGCTACGCGGTTTTCGACGTCAAGAAAGTCTCGCTCGGCATCACCGGCGGTGGTGGAACCGGTGTTGCGGTCAACAAGGAATCCGGCAAACGTACTTACATGAACATGGGGTTTGGTGGTCTGAACATCGGGCTGGGTGGCAACATCTATCAGACCGTGTTCCTGTTCCAGGACGAAGGGACGTTCAACAAATTCGTCGATGTTGGCTGGGATGCACAAGCATCGGCCGATGCGGTGGCGGCCCGTTCGGCGGCCCAAGTCGAAGCCAACTTCATCAAAGGCGTCGCTTTCTATCAGCTCACCGAAGCCGGTCTGATGCTGCAGGCGGACATCTCCGGCACCAAGTACTGGAAGAGCAAGCTGAATAACGACGACCAGCTGGAAAAAGAGTAGAGCAAAAACGGCGGGTCAAACCCCGGCGTTTTGCAATATCACTCGCACTCGAAGTCGTTTTCACCGACTGCTCGACAATACTCGGGCCATCCTCTCTGTCGCCAGTACCCGGGGAACCCCAGACTCGTGACGAGGGGTTTGAAGCGTGGGTGGCGCCGTATCTCTCCTGAGCCTTGGTCCCACAGAAACGAAAGCCAGGTGGGATTGTCGACCATCGCTTTCTCGAGATTGTCCAAAGACAACTCCACTTCGCCAAGGTCACGATAAGCCCACATTGTTGCCAGATCAGGATATTGGTCGACGTCGGCCCGGATCAGATTGAGGGCTTCGGCCTTTCGGGCAGGATCGCTGACCTGTGCAGCGATCTCCGGAATGGAAACCTCCTGATTTTTGAACGCAAAGGACGATGTACGGGAGGAGACCTCCAGTCCCTGCACTTTGACGAGCACGTTCAGCAACTCTTCTGCGATGCCGTCCGAGAAGTACTCGTTCTCCGGATCGGCACTGATATTGACGAACGGCAGCACCGCGATCGTCTTGGCACCGCCGGCTGACCTATCCGCCGGAACAGGAGACTTCAGTGGGGAACTCTCCCTGAGCTGCATGCTGATCGAAA
>JAZFZN010000008.1:0-2571 GCA_036475515.1 Gammaproteobacteria bacterium | reverse complement strand
AGAAAGAAGTGCTCGGTTTGAGGCGCGACATGGAAAAACTCGAACGGGGTCTCGGTGGTATCAAGAAGATGGCTTCACTGCCGGACGCATTGTTCGTCGTCGACGTCGAACACGAAGCCATCGCGGTCGCTGAAGCTCGTAAACTCGGGATCCCCGTCGTTGCGGTGGTCGATACCAACAGTTCACCGGATCCGGTTGACTACATCATTCCCGGCAACGACGACGCAATGCGTGCGATCCAGCTCTATGCCAATGGCATCGCGGAGGCGGTTCTTGATGGCAAGGCTTCGGTACCCGAAATAGCTGCGGGTGACGACGAGTTCGTAGAACTCGACGAAACTGGCAAGCCGAAAAAGAAGGCGTCCCGCAAGACACCGGTCAGGCGCGCAGCGAAGAAGAAAACCATCAGGAAGAAAAGGAAGAAAGCGGCTGCGGCCAAGGCCGCACCGGAGCAACCGGCAACCGACCCGGCCGGGGTCGATGCAGCCGGGGCCGATCCAGGCGGGGCCGGCGAGGCCAAAGCAGACGAAGCCAGCGAAGGTGAGACAATCGAGGCCGAGGCGGCTGACGCGAAAGCCGAAGTCAAGCTGGTTGATGCGACACCGACCGAGACGACTGCTGATGCCGAACCGGCTGACGCGAAAGCCGAAGTCAAGCTGGCTGATGCGACATCGACTGAGACAACCGCTGATGCCGAACCGGTCGACGCAGAGACTGAAAGCAAAGACTAACGACGCCCGCACTGTGCGGGCAGCCGCCGCGCAACGGCGTCCTCACCCCCGGCCGCGGGCGAACACCTGATAGCCCGACCGGACAGACATGACACAGGACGAATCTGATGAGCATCACAGCCAGCCAGGTCAAAGAACTGCGCGAACGCACAGGCGCCGGAATGATGGAGTGCAAGAAGGCACTCGTAGAAACCGCTGGTGATCTGGATGCAGCAGTCGAGTTGATGCGGGTGTCCGGATTGGCAAAAGCCGACAAGAAAGCCGGTCGGGTCGCCACCGAAGGCCGCATCGTCACTGCAACTTCGGCCGATGGCAAACGAGCGGCCGTCGTTGAAGTCAACTCCGAGACCGACTTCGTTTCCGGTGGTGACGTTTTTGGCGATTTCGCAGTGGCCGTTGTGCAGACTGCGCTTCAGGCATGGCCCGACGATCTGGACGGGCTGCTCGGAGCCTCGTTGGACGGGTCGACCGTCGAGGAAACACGACGTGAACTGATTGCAAAGATCGGCGAGAACATCAATGTCCGTCGGTTCGCAAGACTCGAGACCGCTGGCGTGTTCGGGACTTACCTTCACAACAACCGCATCGGTGTGGTCGTCGCAGTTGAAGGCGGTGACACGGATCTGGCCAAGGACATCGCGATGCACGTGGCTGCCAGCAACCCGCTCTGCGTGGCCGAATCCGATGTACCGGCCGACCTGCTCGAACGGGAACGTGACATCCTGATCGGACAGGCGGAACAGTCCGGCAAGCCGGCAGAGATCATTGAAAAGATGGTCGCCGGTCGGGTGAAGAAGTTTCTGTCCGAGATCACGTTGCTGGGACAACCGTTCGTGAAAGATCCGGACATCAACGTCGGCAAGTTGCTCGACAATGCTGGCGCACGGGTCATAAGGTTTGTTCGTTTCGAGGTCGGCGAGGGAATCGAGAAGAAGGATGAGAACTTTGCCGAAGAAGTCATGGCGCAAGTCAAAGGCACGTGAAGAGCCGCGGGGGGCGCCGCGTCGCATTGACGAACGGCTCGAAATGTTCGGATTCGGATCGGCCGGTAGGGTTTCTTATAATGTGTTCATGCCTCGGGTTTTGAAACGGGGTCCGGAACGGAGTAGCTACATGCGATGAACACGAACGCCCCGACCTACAAGCGGATTCTGATCAAGCTCAGCGGCGAAGCCCTGATGGGTGACCTCGAATACGGCATTGAGCCTCGGGTAATCAAAGAAATTGCCGGCGAACTGAAGGATCTGGCGGACCTCGGCGTCCAGGTCGCAGTCGTCATCGGTGGCGGCAACCTGTTCCGCGGTACGGGGTTGGCACGTACAGGGATGGACCGGGTGACGGCCGATCACATGGGTATGCTGGCGACTCTCATGAACGCGCTGGCATTGCAGGATGCTCTGGAGACCGTCGGTGCACATGCCCGCGTGATGTCTGCATTGCAAATCCACGAGGTATGCGAGGATTACATCCGCCGCCGCGCCATTCGACACCTCGAAAAGGGTCGGGTCACGATCTTTGCCGCCGGTACCGGCAACCCGTTTTTCACAACCGACACTGCAGCAAGTCTTCGTGCGATCGAGATCGGCGCAGACGTATTGTTGAAAGCAACCAAAGTCGACGGGGTCTATTCAGCGGATCCGGTCGTCGATCCGGACGCCGTGCGCTACTCGCATCTGACATTCGACCAGGTGCTGAGCGAAAAACTTTCGGTCATGGATGCAACATCCATAGTGATGTGCCGGGACAATGACCTGCCGTTGCGCGTCTACAACGTCCACAATACGGGCGATCTGTTGAGGATTGCGAAAGGTGAGGAAGTCGGAACGCTCGTGACCAACGG
>JAZFZN010000007.1:0-3385 GCA_036475515.1 Gammaproteobacteria bacterium | reverse complement strand
CAGCTCCAGAATTGCACCGTCATCGCCGACCTGGCGCACGATCGCCTCGAATCCGGAGTTGCCCACCACTTTCAGCAGCTGATTCGGATACCACTCGGCAACACGCGGGCCGTTGATCCGGTAGAAGGTGCGCCCGGCCTCCTGCCACGAATCCATCTGCTTGCTGTGTTCATCCCAGAACTCTTCGCCGGTCGTGTCTACACCGGTGAACAACAGATCAACGTCCTCAAGCGTTTTGTCGGTGTAGTAGTCCTCCGCATCAACGCCGACGATGGCCGCCTTGATGCGCAGGTTGATGTCCTTTGAGACCAGAGTCACACGCGCCGCTTCATTCCCGCTTTTCAACGCCAGCGCAGTTGCGAGTATCGAGTTGTCCGGCAGGTTGCCCGGCAGTGTCGGCGGTAATGCGGCAGGTGTGGTCTCGGTTTCGAAAAACAGTCTTCCCGGTGAGTCGATATGTTCATTGCCGCGAAAATGCGGGTTACGCAGCACCACACCCTGGTCGATCTCGGACTTCCGCATACCTGTCGTCATGTCGTCGATGAACCGGCTGGCCTGACGGGCGTTGCGTGATGCCTCGGACAATCCTTTTTTGGCGGCGTCTAGTTCTTCCAGAACAGCCATCGGGATGTGTACATCGTGCTCTGCGAAGCGAAAAATCGCGGCCGGATCGTGCATCAACACATTTGTATCGAGCACAAACACACGCCGATTCGTTGAATCGTTCACAGTATCAATCGTTTTCAGTTCTTACGGACTTCTTTGACGGTATCGAGCACTTTTGCAGCATGGCCCTTAGCTTTGACTTTGCGCCATTCCCGGACCAGGACGCCGTCCGGATCGATTAGAAATGTGCTGCGTTCAACACCCATCACTTTGCGCCCGTACATATTTTTCTCACGAATGACATCGAACTGCTTGCACAGCTTCTCGTCCTGGTCGGACAACAAATCGAAAGGGAAGCCGAACTTTGCCTTGAAGTTTTCGTGTGATTGTACGCTGTCGCGCGACACGCCCAGCACCAGTGCTTTCTGTCGTCGAAACCGGCTGTGCAGCTCCTTGAATTCGTTTCCCTCGACCGTGCAACCAGGCGTGTTGTCTTTCGGATAAAAGTAGAGGACGACGTATTGCCCACTCAGGTCGTCGAGGCTGATATCGCGACGGCCGGTGACCGGTCTGCTGAAGTTCTTGATTTTCTTTCCAACTTTTGCCATCTGTATCCTCGGTCAAGCTTTGACGGGTTCCAGTATTGCGTCCAGGTTGTACTGATCGCAGAAGTCCATGAACTCTTCGCGCAGAGCGGATATATGCAGCGTACTCGGGATATTTACCGACATCTGCACTGAAAACATAGGCGCTCCTGTATGCGCGGCAGAGTAACTGTGGGTGATCAGTTCGGCTATCTCGATGTCACGGCTCGCGAAAAATCGCGCAAGGTTTGCGACGATTCCCGGTTGATCCAGGCAGACGACGTCGATCGCGTACGGCAGCAGGTTGTCACGGGCTGGCCGGTCCTTTGTGCGCCGGACGTTAACAAAAAGCCCGCCGTCTTCACCGAGCTTTGGCAGATCAGATTCGAGCTTTACGATCGTGTGCCAGGTCCCGGATACGAGCATCAGCATCGCAAACTCGGAACCGAGCACACTCATGCGGCTCTCGACGATGTTCCCGCCACACTCGAGGATCGATTGGCTGATGCCATGCACGACACCCGGACGATCGGTGCCGACGGCGGAAATCACGACCAATTGCTTCATCCGGGAATGACCAGCGAAAGGAATGCGAGTTTACCGCGATCGGCGGGGTGCGCAAGCAGCCACAGAGCCCTCGCAGCGGAGCCAATCCTCCCGCTTGCCCTGCTGAAATCACGGAAGTAGTATCGCCGACTCGGCCGACCCGACCACGGAGGACCGGATGTTCGAAGGCAGCATGGTTGCGCTCGTTACGCCGATGACGGCGGACGGCGTGATCGACTACTTCAGCCTCGAGGAACTGCTCGAATTTCATGTCGAGGAGGGCACCTCGGCGCTCGTCGTCGGCGGTACCACCGGCGAATCGGCAACCCTGAAACCGGGGGAACTCGAGGAATTGGTTCGCGAAGTCGGGCGGATCATACGGGGGCGCATGCCGGTGATCGCCGGTGCGGGTCGTTCGTCGACCGGTGGCACGATTGAATTTGCGAAAACGGCCAAGCGCGGCGGTGCCGATGCCTGCCTGATCGTGACGCCGGCCTACAACAAACCGACCCAGGACGGGTTGTACCAGCACTACACGATGGTCGCGGACGAACTCGATATTCCGGTGATTCTGTACAACGTTCCTGGGCGTACCGCCTGCGATCTCCTACCACAGACCGTCGCTCGCCTCGCCAGGCATCCGAACATCATCGGGATCAAAGAAGCCACACCGGACCCAGCGCGGGGCGCCGAGATTCTGAAACTGTGTGGAGATGCTTTCGAACTCTATAGCGGCGACGATTCCACCGCACTGCAGTTGCTTGAACTGGGTGCGAAGGGCGTGATTTCGGTGACGGCGAATGTCGTTCCGGGTCTGATGAGCAAAATGTGTCAGGCGGCGCTCGCCGGTGATAAAGACACCGCGAGCAGGATCGACGCACAGCTACAACCGCTGCACAAGGCTCTGTTCGTCGAATCCAACCCGATCCCGGTGAAATGGGCACTGACGCAGATGGGTCTGATTCCGGACGGCCTGCGTTTGCCTATGACGCCACTGGCCGACACCCACCACGCTGTCGTGGCTGATGCGCTCGAATCGGTTGGGCTTGAACTGCGCGCAAAAGCATCATGAAGCGGAAACTCCTCATCGTTGCGCTGCTCAGTGCAGCAGCGTTGGCCGGTTGCTCGAGCCAGGAAGGCTGTGGCGACCGAAAGTGGGAAAAGAGCACCGGTAGCGTTGCGCCGTTAAAGGTTCCGGAAGGGCTCGACAATCCGTCACGAGCGCCGGCGGTTCCATTGCCGGACCATGCTAAACCTGAAGGGGCTGAAGTCTGCCACGAACGCCCGCCACAGATCATTCCCGAGATGGTGAGTTCGGAAGCTGACGACTCTGACTGAGGCCATTCCACCTTGATGGCTGTTTCACAGTGAGCTAACCTTCGCGCCCTTCAAGCTCAGTCCGTCGGGAGAGGTGGCCGAGTGGTCGAAGGCGCCAGTTTGGAGTACTGGTATACGGTTACACCGTATCGTGGGTTCGAATCCCACCCTCTCCGCCAAAACCTTTACGCGCACGGAAGCGGTATGAGAGCCTGCGCCGCTCAGATCGAGCTGATGCACAAGCAGCACGACCAGCTAACGGGTCGGAAGTATCCGGCGTGAAATACGTGTCGCTGAATGTCCGCTTACGACCCAAAGCGGACATTCTTCGG
>JAZFZN010000006.1:0-3693 GCA_036475515.1 Gammaproteobacteria bacterium | reverse complement strand
ACCTCCGGTGCGACTTCGCGGACGGTTTTGCCGATTGCCCACTCTGCGGACACACCGTTGAACTGCGTCATTTGTTCGTTGATTCTCAGGATGCGGAGATTCTTATCGACGAGGCACAAGCCGATCGGTGCTGTCCTATACAGGTAGTCGAGTTCACTCTTTCGCGTTTCGGCTTTCTTCCGGTCGGTGGTTTCTATAACGACGTTGCTGATTCCCCAGACCACGCCATCGTCGGTTTTCAACGGGTAGTAGCTTGTCAGAAACGTCTTCTCTTCACCGGGTAAGGCAGACACTTCCGCCGTGATCTCGTTGTTCAGGATTGGTTCGCCGGTCTCGATGACTTTCCGGTAGATCGGTTCTGTGACCTTTGCGATATCTGGGATCACTTCGTGCATCGTTTTGCCGATGTGTTCTTCGACCGATTTTCCGTGCAAGGCCGCAAGCCGTTCATTGATACGCAGATACCGAAGGTTCCTGTCCTTCAGAGACAGCCCGACCGGTGCCGTGCGATACAGATGCGCGAGTTCCCGTACCTCGGCATCGGTGATGTCTTCGGCGACCGACGGCTGGTCTGATTTGAGCATCTTCATCGGTTTGCGAGGGCCTTGTTGCATCCCGTCGGTGAGGTCGACCTTATTGTATCCCTTCCACAGGGCACAGGGTGTTCGGCAGATCCCCGACCGGGGCCTGGCGGGTCGACTCGTTGAGCCACGCGATGGCTTCGTCGATCTCCGCTCCGTAGTTCCGCTCCAGTTCCCTGCGGTCGGCAAGGCGCTGCGACGCATCATAAAAGCGGTCCTCGAACTTCGAGTCCCTGCCCAGCAGTCCGCGTTCCTCGATTTGATCGAATGACTCGTCTGTGAGCGACAGTCCGAAAAATCCGGCCGCCGCTTCCAGCGTTTCGCGAGGATTGTTCAGAAATGTTTCGCTCGACAACGAGCGGACCCGCTGGTCGCTACGCAAAGCGAGTTGCTGGAACATCCGCATCTGACCGTACCAGACCGTCGCCGCCATCTGCAGATCGGTCAGCACCATCGCTTCCTCCGGCGAGGTGTTGCGAATCGTGTCCACGTCATATCGGAGAATGCGAAACAGACGTCTGAAAAACGAACGGCCCTTTGTCCCGTATTTTGCGACCGAAACGAGGAAATCCCGCAGTTCGCCATATAACAGGAGTACCGCGGAGGTCGAAGGGAGCGCCAACAACGGTGCGGCAAGGTTGTTGGCCGTATTCGTGGGTTTGACGACGACGGATTCATCACCAAACCGTTTGCCGAGCAAGCGTGCCGTAAGTGACAGGAGACGGGTGAATTGTTCATCGCCTGCTGCTCCCGAGTGACGCCGCCTGAAATTGGCGACATCGAGCAGGATCGAAGGCTCTTTTAGCGCGAGACTGGCGCCGGGTACGCTGAGACAGCGTGCCAGCAGTGTCGAACAGCAGAACGAGGTGTGGAAGATGTAGCCGACGTTGCCGGCCTGGTTCGCATGTTCGTCGTGGTATGCCAGCACAGCACGCAAGTCCACCTCGTGCACGGATCTGCTCTCGACAAAACGTTCGTCGAGAAAAGCCGCGTTGTCCAGTTCTTCGCGTGTCGTTTCGGTCCAGTCCAGCTTGCCGTGCTCCGGATGCACACCGCAGGCGAATCGCTCTGGTCGTTCGAACAGGCCCGCAGTATCCAAAGACATCCCTTTTTCCTAGCGGTAGGTTTTTGCGGTCAGATCAAAAGAAATACTGATGCGTTGCTGATCGCCGGAGAACGGTATTGTCTTGTGTAAGACATAGGAAGGAAACAGAAACAGGGTTCCCTCGTCCGGAAATTGATAAACGACTCGTGCCTCGTGGTCGCAGTTGAGGTCCACACTGGGTCTGCCGAACTCGATCCAGCCCTCGTGTTCGGGATCGTCTTCACGGACGCCGTCCGGCAACAGGACATAGTAGGCGCCACTGAGCCAGGATTCCTCGTGGATGTGAGACGAAATCTCTCCGCCGCCCGGTACGAGTGTCGCCCAGGAATTGAGTTCATAAGTCTTTGGGATTCTTCTCGAGAACGGGTGTTCCGGGTCGGTTTTCAGTTGGTCGCACATGTCGTCGATCGCCTGGTGCAGTGATTTTTCGAAGCCACGAATCGCCGGTGTGTCGTATTCGAACAGCTCGTCGGTCAGAGACCCACCCTTTGCAGCCAGACCGACCGGTTCCCAGGTCAATGACGGGTGGTTTCGGATGTCTTCGGCAAGGGCCTCGTTCAATTCTTCGAGATTCGAAAAACCGTCCGGTAGCGGGAGTTTTGTTGCGGTGACAAAGCGTTCGATGCCGAGCAGGGCTTCGGCTTCGTCATAGCGACCGAGCGCTTCGAGAGCCACTCCTTTGTGTGCGATGCTGCGCTGATCGAAGGGATCGATCGCCAACGCCCTGTCGAAAGACTCGATAGCATCGGCCGGTCTACCCGTGCGCAGCAACGCCATCGCAAGCTGGCGATGGCCTTCGAGACGCTCTGGTTCGAATTCGATCGCTTTTGCCGCCGCCGGCGCTGCCTTGTCCGGCCGGCCGGCACGTGTGTAGGCGTCTTCCAGTGCCAACCATCCGTTTGCCGAACCGGGTTTCAACTCGAGCGTCTTTTCGAGTGTTTCGATCGCTTCGTCGTGTCGACCCAGTTTCGAAAGCACGACTCCGAGACACTGCTGTGCGTCAGCATGTGTGGGTTTCAGCTCAATCGCTTTGCGTGCTGCGGTTTCTGCGTCTTCGAGCCTGGTGTTTTTTTCGAACCGGGAGTAGACGGCCGCCTGGTTGAAATACGCGTCCGCATACTCTGGATCGAGTTCCAGCGCACGCTCGATTGCGGCCAAGGCTTCAGCGTGTCGACGGAGTTTGAATAACGCGACACCGAGATTGTTATGGGCTCGCGCGTAGTCCGGGTCGACCTCCAAAGCGCGTGTGTAGTACGAGACCGCGTCTTCGAAGTCTTCTCTGTTGAGTGCAAAGTTTCCGAGATTCTTGAGCGCTGTCTTGTTTTCGGCATCAAACGACAGAACATCCTCGGTCATCTCGATAGCTTGTTTTTCATGCCCGAGTTCGTGATACACAACAGCCAGGTTGTTTCGAAATCGCAGGTCGCGTGGATCCAGTGTAACGGCCTGCCGGTATGCGGCCGCGGCCTCCTCGAGGCGTGCGATTGTACGAAAAGCGTTGCCGAGATTGTTGAAGGTATGCGCCTTCATTGTTCCGACCGCCAGAGCTTTCTGAAAGCTCTCGATCGCACGTTCGTTCTCACCAATCGCCAGATAGGCCGTGCCGAGATTGTTCAGCGCATTTGCATCTTCGGGTCGAAGTTCCAGCACGTGTTGGTAGGCTTCGATCGCTTCGCGGCTCCGATTCAACGCCAGCAACAGGACGCCAAGGTTGTACCAGGCATCAGGGAACTCGGGTTGCACTTCGACCGCGCGTTGTATCGCTTCGACGGCGCGTTCGCTGTTGCCGCGATCGTGTTCGGCCATCCCCAGCATCAGGAGTGCTTCAGGATGCCGGGCGTCTGTGTCGAGAATGCGCTCGAGTATGTCGACGCATTCGTTGACGCGCCTGGCGTTGAGCCGCTTGGCGGCTTCCCTGAGGTCTCGAACGTGGTTTGCACTCGTTTCGGCCATGGTCTCCCCGGTCGGGTGGCAAATCGGGCATCTTATCGCAACTCGTTGATTCGG
>JAZFZN010000005.1:0-4869 GCA_036475515.1 Gammaproteobacteria bacterium | reverse complement strand
CTCTGACCGTTCGCGTCTCGAGGACGCGATGGATACAGCGACGGCGGCGGTCGAAGAACACCAGGCGTGGCTCGAGAATGAACTTGTTCCGAATGCGAAAGGAAACTTCCGGATCGGTGAAGAGTTGTTCGATACGAAGCTTGCATACACGTTGCATACACCGTTGTCGCGTCAACAGATCCGGGAGCGTGCCGAACAGGAATATAAGAGTGTCCGAGATGAGATGTACAAAGTCTCGAAGATAGTTCTGGCGGACGAGGATCCCGCAACTGTATTTCCGGATGATCCTGACGAAGACTTCAAGCAGGCGACCATCCGTGCGGCACTCGAAGTCGCTTATCGTGAACTACCCGGACGCGACGAAATCGTCGATGTCGCAAAACAACAACTGATTGAAACCACAGAGTTCGTTCGTGAAAAGGATCTGGTGACGGTGCCGGATGATCCGATCGAGATCATTATCATGCCCGAATTTCAACGTGGCATTGCGATTGCATACTGTGACTCACCCGGGCCACTCGATCGCGGGCAGAAAACCTTTTATGCGGTTGCACCTCTTCCCGGGAACTGGACCGATGAACAGGTTGAGTCCTTTCTGCGCGAATACAACCTGTATTCGATGCAGGACCTGACCATCCATGAAGCAATGCCGGGCCATTACCTGCAACTCGCCTTGTCAAACCGCTATCCGTCTACGCTGCGTGCATTGTTATACTCCGGACCGTTTATCGAGGGCTGGGCCGTGTATGCAGAACGGCTAATGGTGGATGCGGGTTACCTCGACAATGATCCACTGATGCGCCTCACCAATCTGAAGTGGTACCTGCGTTCGATTACGAACGCACTGATGGATCAGGCCATCCACGTCGACGATATGACCGAGGATGAAGCCATGGCGCTGATGGTCGAAGGCGGGTTCCAGGAGGAACGTGAGGCGGCCGGCAAGTGGGTTCGCGCTCAACTGACGTCGGCACAGCTGTCAACCTACTTTGTTGGCTACCAGGAGCACATGGATCTGCGACGCGAGATGGAAGATGTCTGGGGAGACGAATTCACATCACGTCGCTACCACGACGAAGTGCTTTCCTATGGTTCGCCGCCGGTGCAGTTTGTCAGGGCGCTGATGCTCGAGGAAACGATTCCGGGCTACTAACGCTCGGCCCTTTCTGTGTCGGAACCGTCGATCTCCGGTTTTTCGGGGGTCGTCGTCAATGACTGGAAGTCGATGATGTTCTCATTGCCGGTCCAGAGGATGCGTTCGTGTTCGAGCATGGTCGTCATGTGGTCGACCGTACAGGCTTTGCCGAACAAATAACCTTGCATCAGGTTGCATCCTTTCGCACGCAACATGTCGAGTTGTGAACGCGTTTCGACACCCTCAGCGATCGTGTCACGACGTAGACTGTTTGCAAGGGCAAGGATGGCCTCGGTAATCGCTGCATCCTCAGCGTCTGTCGTGATATCGCGCACGAAGGAGCGGTCGATCTTGATCACATCGATCGGGAAGCGTTTCAGATAGGACAGGGACGAATAACCCGTGCCGAAGTCGTCGACGGCGATGGTGATACCCTTGGCCTTCAGTTCCTGCAGGCTGCCGATGACCTGGTCGGCGTTCTTCATCAGCAACGATTCCGTCAGTTCGATCTGCAGGTGCTTCGGATTCAGTCCGACCTTGTCGAGCGCTTCCCGGATGTCCTTGACGAGGTTGCCACGCAGAAGCTGCCGCGCCGAAATATTCACCGCCATGCTGAGGTGCCCGAAATTTGCCGCGTGCCAGCGTTTCAGCTGTGCGCAAGCATGGCGCAGCACCCAGCGGCCAATAGCAATGATTGAACCATCGTCTTCTGCCAGCGGAATGAATTCCATCGGCGAAATGACGCCGCGCATCGGATGATTCCAGCGAAGCAGTGCTTCGACACCAAAGATTCGCCCGTTGCGTACGTCGACTTGTGGCTGGTAGTAGACCTCGAACTCCTCGTTCTCGAGCGCCCCACGCATATCCTTTTCGAGTTGCACGCGCTCGGCACTGATCGCATCCATCGTGCTGTTGTAGAAGTGATAATTGCTTCTTCCCGCCTGCTTTGCTTGGTACATTGCCCGGTCGGCATTCTTCAACAAAGTTTCAGGGTCGCGGCCGTCACGCGGATAGATGCTGACACCGAGACTTGCACCGATTCGTACCTCTTCGCCCTGCACCGCGAACGGGTGTGCAAGGGTATCGATAACTCGCTGGGCAACTTTGCGTATCTGCTGGATGCGGTTGACACCGAACAGCGCGATAGCAAACTCGTCACCGCCGATGCGCGCGATCATCGACGCGCCCCGTTCGTTTTCGCCAAAGTTCTCGCGACGCAAACATAATTTCAATCGATTCGCCGCCGCGAGCAGCAGCTCGTCACCGGCATCGTGACCGAGACTGTCATTGACACGTTTGAATCGATCGAGGTCGACAAACAACGTTGTGATCGTGTTGACGCTTTTTTGCGCCATTGCGCGTCTCAATATCTGGTCAAACTGAATGCGGTTTGGCAACTGTGTCAATGCATCGTTGTATGCGAGATACCGGATGCGTGCCTCCGCTTTTTTCTGCACGGTGATATCACGCAGAACGTAGATCAAAGCAATTGGAGTCGGTCCCGAACCCGGTAGCGCTGATGCGGAAATACTTACCGTTCTGGCCTGGCCGTGCGGTGTCCGGTACGCGGTCTCGATGCCGCGAATCGTCTCCCCTTTTAGCAGTTGTTCGTGGATATGTTCGGTCCCCTTAAACTTGAACATGTCTGAGAACGTGCTCCCAAGCAGTTCCGACTCGCCGCAACTCAGCAACTTCAAAGCGGCCGGATTGACCAGCCTGATGATCCCATCTTCGTTGACGATGATCAGCGCCTCGGAAATCGTTTCGATGATCGCCTGGCCAGCGAGTGCCGGTGTGATGTCGATGAAGTGATAGCTCTTCGTAACGCGTGCGATGATGCCGAGGAATGCGAGGACCATCAGAAGCCCGAAAGGATAAACCACGATTCCGTATGCCGGCAGGAGGTCGACTGCGGCAAGCAACGCAATCGCCTCTGCGATGAGCACGAGGCGGATTCGTTGACGCATCGTACTACCGTGTTTCGCGGCCCGACGCGCTTTCCACAAAAGTCGCAGGCTGGCCGAGAACATGACCGTCAGATAGAGGGCGAACACGAGGCCGGCGACACCGTATTGCGGGTAGTAGCCCCACGAATAGGTATGCAAGCCCTCTATGTAGGACGGGGTCAGGACCAGCGCGATCAGTAGCAACAGACCAGCGCCATAGCCGAGGAGGATGCGCATCGTGACCTCGTCGACTTTCTCGGCGATCGCCGCGGAGAAGAAGTAGATCGAAGCGGGCAACAGTGTCGTGCCCGCCGAGCCGATGATGGCCCACAGCTTGGCCGTCGAAGCATCGGTCGACAGGAACATGATTGCACCCGAGGCCTGCCAGATGACCACGCCGACGACGATGGTCACGAACGGTGCGACAGCGCTGGATCCGTGTTCGCGGACGCTGGTCCACAAGCCAACCCAGCCGGCCATGACAGCCGCGACTATCGGCGGTATGGCCGACGGGTTGTACGCGTAGTTGCTTAAGTTCAGGAAATCCCAGGGCATACTGCTGCGTCGCAGCATCGATCGAATCGATGCAATAGCGGTCATTTTTCCACACGGACCAGGAAAACTCGGTGACCGCAGTCACAGGAGCGCCGTGTAATGGGCCCCGACATCAGGACTTGGCAGGGCCGGGCGCTTCGTCTATCGTGCCGGCCGGCTCTGAAAATCGGCACCATATGAAATTCAGCCGCAGACAATTTCTAGCATCCACTCTGGCCGTCAGCGCGGCATTCGTCGGCTATCGACGCCTACTCGCACCAGCCCTCGCCGAAGAAGCCCGCCGCCTGGGCTATGGACCCTTGCTCCGCGATCCGGCCGGTGTCCTCGACCTCCCCGAAGATTTCGAGTACCGGATTCTGTCTCGGGCCGGGGATGTGATGGATGACGGTCTGTTCGTTCCCGGTCGTCCCGATTCGATGGCCGTTTTCCCGGGCGATGATGGTCGCCTCGTTATCCTGCGCAACCACGAACTGATTACGACTTGGGCCGCACAGGGGCCATTCGGTGAGGACAACGAGTTGCTCGACAAAGTGGCTCGCCGGGATGTCTACGACTATGGAGGCGGGGACACGCCTTCGGTCGGTGGTACGACGACGCTGGTGTATGACCCGGCGAGCGGTCGTTTGGAGAAGCAATTTCTGAGTCTCGCCGGTACCGAGATCAACTGTTCCGGGGGACCGACACCGTGGGGGACCTGGATCAGTTGCGAGGAAACCGTTGAGAAAGCCGGCGAACACGAGCGGGACATTCTCGGGGCTGAAGCCCGCTATGTGCACGACCGTGATCACGGGTACAACTTCGAGGTCGTGGCCCGCGAGCGCAAACGACTGACCCGACCACGGCCGTTGACGGCTATGGGTCGTTTCAAGCATGAAGCGGTCGCGGTCGATCCACGCACTGGCATCGTCTACCAGACCCAGGACGAGCGAGATTCGCTGATTTACAGGTTCATTCCGGACCGTCGCGGTGAACTGCACAAAGGTGGTCGGTTGCAGGCACTCGCGTTTGCAAAGGAACCCGGACGGGACACCCGCAACTGGCCGCAAGGGCGGGGTCTCGAACAGTCCCCGGTCGAGCGGAAACGCAGCTACCCGGTGCGCTGGATCGACCTCAACGACGTCGAGTCACCGGACGATACACTGCGGTTGCGCGGACACGCCGACGGCGCTGCACTGTTCGCACGCGGCGAGGGCATGTGGTTCGGAAACGGTGAGGTCTATTGGGCGGCGACAG
>JAZFZN010000004.1:0-2449 GCA_036475515.1 Gammaproteobacteria bacterium | reverse complement strand
CTTGCCTCGGGTAGCGGTGTGTAGCGGTATCTCCTCTTCTTGCTGTGCGCACTTGTGGTCGGGGTGCGCGGTGTGTCCGTTCTCGGGGCGCTCGCTGCGCCGTCCCTGGCTGCGCTCGCTTCGGAGTCGGCCGGCTATGCTGTCCATGCAACGCCGGCCTCCTACGACCTTCGAACGGACAACACCGCATCCCCCGTAACGGTCACCCCGAACATTGGTGTCGGTGGTCCGAGTGGTGGGGGATGCGTTCAGCGTCCTGTGCGAGGAGCGGGCCATGGACGGCCATTAGCGACAAGCACGGATTCGAGCGAGCCAGGGATGGCGAGCGAGATTAAGCGGAACGCATCACCCCGCCGATCGGACCAACAACGTGTGGGGTGAGAGGAGATACCGCCACACACCGCTACCCGAGGCAAGCCGAGATTGGGTGGGAGGCGCTGTAGGTCGTCAGGCTTCGACGGCGCGCAGCGTGGCGAGTTGCTGATCGAGCTGTTTCAGTTGCAGCTCGAACTTGTCCAGTTTCTCGCGTTCCTTGGCGACGACCGCTTGCGGTGCGTTCTTGACGAAAGCATCGTTCGCGAGCTTGTTCCGGCCACGTTGAATCTGTTGCACGATATCCGCCCGTTTTTTCTCAGCGCGTTGGACTTCAGCATCCTTGTCGATCAGACCGGCGAGCGGGATCAGTACTTTGATCCCGTCGATCAGCGCGGTCGCCGATTGCGGCGGCTGTTCTGTGTCGCCGAGAAACTTCATCGACTCAACACCGGCAAGTCGTTCGATGTCTCTGCGGTTGTCTTCGACCTGTTGTTGTGCTTTTGCACCAGCACTCTGCAACAACACCGGGACACGAACTTTCGGGGCGATGTCCATTTCGCCACGGATCTGACGAATGGCCAGAATCAGACCTTTCACACGATGAATATCCTCGTCCGCCGACTGGTCGCGGACAAAGTCTCCCGGCTGCGGATAGGCAGCAACCATGATGCTCGGACTTTCGCGACCGGCCAGCGGTGCAACGCGCTGCCAGATCTCTTCGGTAATGAACGGCATCAACGGGTGCATTGCACGCAACAAGCCCTCGAGCACCTGGACGAGCGTTTGTCGTGTTCCACGTTTCTCGTCTTCGCTCGTGTCATCGGACTGCAGAATCGGCTTCGACAGTTCCAGGTACCAGTCCGCGAACTCGTGCCAGCAGAACTCGTACAGCGTTTTTGAGGCCAGGTCCAGTCGATACGTGGTGAAATGCTGTTGTACGGCTTCACACACGGCACTGAAACGCGAACGGATCCAGCGGTCGGCCAGCGAATACCGCACCGGGCCGTCGAGTCCGCAATCCTCGTTCTCCGTGTTCATCAGCACGTAGCGCGACACGTTCCACAGCTTGTTGCAGAAATTCCGGTAGCCGTCGATCCGGCCCAGATCGAAACGCACGTCGCGTCCGGTGGTCGCCAGTGAAGCAAATGTGAAACGCAATGCGTCGCTACCAAAGGCCGGGATGCCATGCGGAAATTCCTTGCGTGTCGCTTTTTCGATGCGGTTCTTCATCTGCGGCTGCATCAGACCGTCAGTGCGTTTTTTGAGCAGACCGTCGAGGCTGATGCCGTCCATCAGATCGATCGGGTCGAGAACGTTGCCTTTCGATTTCGACATCTTCTGACCGTCCGCGTCGCGCACGAGACCGTGCACATACACCTCAGCGAACGCCACATCGCCGGCGAACTTGAGCCCCATCATGATCATCCGTGCAACCCAGAAGAATATGATGTCGAAACCCGTAACGAGAACCGACGTCGGGTAGTAGCGTTCGAGTTCGGGTGTCTGCTCCGGCCAGCCGAGTGTTGAAAACGGCCACAACGCGGAGGAGAACCACGTGTCCAGCACGTCTTCGTCCTGCGTTAGTACGATGTCCCCGAGACCGTGTTTCCTGCGGACTTCGTCTTCGTCGCGTCCGACATAGACATTGCCGTCTGCGTCGTACCAGGCCGGAACACGGTGTCCCCACCACAACTGGCGACTGATGCACCAGTCCTCGATGTTGCGCATCCATTCGAAATAGGTTTTCGACCAGTTTTCCGGCACAAACCGGATGCGCCCTGATTCCACTGCTTCGATGGCGGGTTGTGCCAGCGGTCCGACACGCACATACCATTGATCCGTCAAATACGGTTCGAGTACGGCGTGGCTGCGGTCGCCGCGTGGAACCGTCAGCTTGTGGTCCTCGGTCTTTTCGAGAAGTCCGAGTTTGTCGAGGTCGGCGACGACTTTGGCACGTGCATCGAAACGATCCATCCCGCGATAGGCTTCCGGTGCGTTCTCGTTCAGTGTCGCATCCGGTGCGAGCACGTTGATCATCCTAAGATCGTGGCGCTTGCCGAGGTCATAGTCATTGAAGTCGTGTGCCGGTGTAATCTTGACGCAACCCGTCCCGAATTCGGGATCCACGTATTCG
>JAZFZN010000003.1:0-3700 GCA_036475515.1 Gammaproteobacteria bacterium | reverse complement strand
GTCGGCCTTCAGCGTCCCTTACGTGTCCATGAATCACCACTCCGCGGCCGACGCTGAATGAGAGGCCCTCGAGCGCTTGAGTCGCTTTGACATCGACTTGTCGTCGGAAGCGATTCGCGAATTGAAGTTGCAATTCCGAATCCTTTGTCTGCATTAGGTACCGATTGACAACAAAATAGTCAGCGACGGGACCGAGAATTGTGACCGTTCCCTCACCCGGTTTTACAAGCAGCCGAAACTTGCCATCCGGTCCCGTCGTGAAATCTGTGCTTCTCGATGACGGAGTCGAACGAAAGCGGACCTCCACGCCGGGAACGCCCTTTCCCGTATCCTCGGCAACGACGATGCCGCTGACGGTTTGCCCGCGCGGCAGACGCACTGTGACTTCGGCTTGACGCTGACCGTCCTCGAACGACACCTCGGCGCTTCCGGCAACATATCTGTCACTGTCGACCGGGTTGCCCGACACCTTGAATGTCGCGTCAGGTTTGCCGTAAAACGTGAACCGGCCATTTCCATCGGCGATCGTGTAGTTCCATCGATTGTCCCAGGTCAGAGAAACTCGAGCCTGCGGACAGGGTTCGTCACTATCGCTGAACACGATTTGCCCATCAATTCGCCGACCCGGCTTGAGCACGAGCTTGAGGTCGCCGGTGTAAACCTTGTGCATGGTGCGGGTCTGCTTGCCGTCCGCAGAGACTGTCATGTACCCTTCGAGGTCCGGCTGCGGCTCTGCGGTCGTCGCGGCGTAGGCGTAATCCCGCTCGAATTGTTCGTGCTCGACCGACAGGACAATCCGGATGTTCGACGGGAGTCCGCGGATCGAAAACCGCCCCGCTGCGTCGGTACTCGCCTTTGGCGATAGCTCGGAAAGTTGCAAATCGAGATGCCACGGGTCTTCGCGCGTTCCCCAGATCCGATCGTCCAGAGAAGAGATTCCTTGCACGCGGATGTGGGCGCCGGCGATCGGACGTTCGTTCTCGTCGACGATCCGTCCACTGACTGTCGATTCCGCACCGAGCGTCAGCGACAACGGTTCCTCGTTATCCGCTTTCGGCAAATGTCGCCAGGCCACCCCGTAGCCATCCGCGACGGCAACGACGTCCCAGGGGTTGGGAACGGTGTCGAAAAGACGAAACACGGGCGATGCGACGTCTTGAAAACGGAAGCGGCCGTTTTCATCGGTGACGCGGCTTGCGAACGCGTCGTGAGGATTGCGATTGTAAGGTTCTTCGCTGATCCGATACGTAGACCATTCTCGCAGATACACTTTGACGCCCGGCATCGGTTTCCCGTTCACGTCGACCACCGTTCCCGATGCCGTCACCTTGGGGCCGGTGTTGGCAGGCAATGCGGATGCTTGAGCGCGGGACGTTTCGCCGTCAGCCGGCTTGCGATCAGGTGCAGGGCTCGCATCGTTCTGCTTCTTGCTCGGTTCGTCGACAGTCGCGGCGTCTCTGTTTTGCGTTTTTTCCGACGGTGCGTCCTCGGCGACCAAACCGCCCGGGCGAATCGTCAACCCGGCGAGTCCGGCAACAAACAGGAACAGCAAAACTGCTCCGGCAAGGCCTCGGGGCTGCGCTGCCGAATCATGTGCTCGGACACCCATCAGTCTTCGAATCCGGTCCGTCAGTTCCCCTCCGTTTGCAGCGGTCGCCAGTTGTGGATGTTCGACTCCAATCGCCGCCACATTCGTCAAAGCTCTGACATACGTCATCCGGTCGCCCACAACGTCCACCGCGAGGTCGTCGCAACAATTCTCTCGTTCCTGCCGAATCCGTTTGGACAGCCACCAGACCGCTGGGTGGTAGAAGAGCAGCGTTTCAATCAGGACCTGAAACAGATTGACGAGGTAGTCAAAACGCCGGATATGGGCCAGTTCGTGGGCCAGCACCGATTCCAGTTCGCGCGGACCGAGTCCCGTCGCGGCGCATGCCGGCAGCAGGATGACCGGCCGAATCCAGCCGTAAACGGACGGGACGCGAACGGCGGCCGACTCGATCAACTCGACGACTCGCGAGATGTCCATCCGTTCGCAAAGGCGCGACATCATCGAATAGAGACGTGGATCTGAAGCACGAGTCCCGTGCCGCTTGAGATTGCGGAGCACAATCCAGCCACCCACCATCCGAATCGACAGCACCACGACCCCCACGAGCCAGGTTCCGACCAGTCCAGGCAACACCGCATGCAATCCTTCCAGCAGCAGCAGCGGCAGCCAGCCGGTCTGCGAACGGACGGAACTCGTTGCGGGCACGACCTGGCTGTCGCGACGGGGAGCGGCCGTCGCAATCCTCCTCGGTACGTCGGTCGGTACTGAGAACGTTGATTGAGGAATTCCAGTTTCGTCGTTCGCGGTGGGATGCAACGACGGTGCGACGTCCGCCGCAACGATCGGAATTCCCCGTTCGAGGGGCGCCGGCGAATTCGGGCCGATGGACCAAAAAGTGATCATCGGACAAACCGCCAGCGCGCACATGGCCAGAAGGCCAAAACCGTAGCGTGCGTTGGAACTGGCACGACGCAATCGATGAAAAACAAATCCAGCCAGGATCGCGGCGAGAATTCCCTGCCAGAGAAAATGGAGCAGCGTCCATCCCAACCGGTCAACGACCGGATTCTGCAAAAGCGTTTGTAGTGAATTCATCAGTCACCTTCCTCCAACTGATCAAGGAGCTTCCGGATCTCTGCCAATTCAGCGGATGAAACTTTCTTCGCCCTCAAGGCCTGCATCACGAGCTGGTTCGCCGAACCTCCAAAAGCCTTCGCGAGCAACTCACGGACCAACTGCCTTTGAGTCTGCTCTTCCCGGAAACGAGCGCGATAAACGTGCGATCGTTCTGACTCGTCGCGCAGGACCAATCCTTTCTCCGCCATGATCTGCAGCAGCTTGAGAACGGTGGTGTAGCCGATCTCTCGCGATCGGCACATCATCTCCCGCACCTGTCGCACGGTGCTCGGCCCCTTGGCCCAGAGCACTTTCAGTATTTCCAGTTCTCCATCCGTCGGTCGTGGCGGCGTATGCTTCGACATGCAAAAAACGTCCTTTGTCCTGCGAGTGTGTGATTGCGAAGCCGATTATACGAAGCTCCTCGTAGATGTCAACGAAATTCTTCGTAGTTTCCCATAAAAGAACGGCAGCTCGCCAGGCCGCGCGTGAACGGCTATCCTGTATTGAAACGATGGAACACTTTAGTCGTCTGGCGTAGGACAGGTTTGTAACCTGTCTTTTCCGAGTCAACGCGTGTTTCAGACAGGTTACAAACCTGTCCTACAGCTCCACCGCCACTTGGCTAAAGTGTTACGAAACGAACAATGTCTTGTTTTCGCGACCTCGGCGTTATCCGTCTTTCGATTCCCAATCCGTTTTTCGAGGGGAGGAATCAAATCTATGTGATCACAACCGATCCGGTAACCATGATCGATACCGGTATCGCGACAAAGAAGGCATTTGATGCACTTGTGCAAGGGCTTGAAGAAAACGGTCTGTCGATTGCCGACGTGCGGCGCGTGATACTCACGCACAAACATATTGACCATATTGGCAATGCCTGGCGAATTCAGCAGCAATCGGCTGCCGAGATATTGATTCACGAGCATGAGATGCACTCGGTCCGCGAAGTGGATCCGCAGGGACATAAATTCAACGAGCTTGTCCGTCGCCGCCTCGATGGCTGGCTCGTACCGAATGATGCATTGC
>JAZFZN010000002.1:0-2858 GCA_036475515.1 Gammaproteobacteria bacterium | reverse complement strand
CAATATGTTTGCGGAACGCTTACCGTTGGACCCCCAGTGGACCCCCGACGTACCGCCACAGAGTGCGTATTCCGTTTTTCGCTCGTAAGTATTTGTTTTAATGGTAGGCGCGGGCGGACTCGAACCGCCGACCTCTGCCATGTCAAGGCAGCACTCTAACCAGCTGAGCTACGCGCCTGGGCGGGGTATGCCCCCTTTCGGGGGCGCACAAAGATACCGAAGGGTCGTCGGCCACGCAAGGCCCGTCGGGAACTCCTCTGTGAGGCCCGAGACGCCCCTGCTACACTTCCCGTGCCACCGGAGAACACATTGCTGCACCGTCACCCAAACGTGCTAACGGCCCAGGAAGTCGCTCAACTGAAGACGATGGCTGAAGCGATACCGTTTACCGACGGTTCCGTCTCCAATCCGCACTACGCAGCGAAGAAAAACCTGCAGGTCGATCATAATGACCCTCGCAGCGAGGAACCGGGCAAACTGGTTCGTGCGGCGCTGTTCAGGAATCAGGAGATACGCGACATCGCCCTTCCCAAACAGATGTCACGCCCGACGTTGGTCAAATATAAACCAGGTATGGAGTACGGCAGCCATGTCGACGCGGCCATATTTCCAAGCCAGCCACCGATGCGCGCCGACGTCTCCTGTACCGTTTTTGTTTCCGATCCTGATGAGTACGAGGGCGGCGAACTGGTGGTCGAAACCGGCGCCGGGGATGTCCTGATCAAGGGCGCGGCCGGGGAAGCCGTGACCTACCCATCCACGACAGTCCACCACGTCAACCCGGTCACCGAAGGCGAGCGTCTGGTTTCCATTGTGTGGTTCCAGAGTCTCGTCCGGGACGCCGACAAACGCGAGATCTTCTTCCAACTGCAACAGATCAACAATGCACTGTATGTGGAGAACCGCGATCAACCGGCGCTCATCATTGTCGAGGCGATACGCGTGAACCTCATGCGCATGTGGGCAGAACTGTGATCGGCTGACTTGCGCGGAAGCCCAACCGTTGCCTAGCCGGTCTTGCGGTCTGAAAACCCGAAACCAGCGTGGCGCATCAGCTGGATCTGGTCGCGCAGCTTCGCGGCATCCTCGAACTCGAGATCCTGAGCGTGTTTGTACATCTGTTTCTCGCGCTTTGCGATCTGCTTTGCGAGTGTTTCGGGGGACATCCGCGCGTAACGTGCTTCTTCGTCTGCGACTTTGTCGCGGCGGTGGCCCCGTGTGCGTTGCGAACGTGCGCCTTCCATGATGTCGGCGACCGCTTTGCGGATCGTTTCCGGTTGCACGTCGTGCTTTTCGTTGTAAGCGATCTGTTTCGTGCGCCGTCGTTCGGTCTCGTTGATCGCACGCTCCATGGAACCGGTCATCCGGTCTGCATACAAAATTGCCTTACCGTTGATGTTGCGTGCTGCGCGACCGATCGTCTGGATCAGCGAACTCTCGGAACGCAGAAAGCCTTCCTTGTCGGCATCGAGGATCGCAACCAGTGACACTTCGGGCATGTCGAGTCCTTCACGCAACAGGTTGATCCCGACCAGTACGTCGAACTCACCCAGTCTGAGGTCGCGGATGATTTCGGTGCGCTCAACCGTCTCGATATCCGAATGCAGGTAGCGCACGTTGACACCGTGCTCGGCCAGGTACTCGGTCAGGTCTTCGGCCATGCGTTTGGTCAGCGTCGTAATCAGCACGCGTTCGTGGCGTCCGACCCGGAAATTGATCTCTGAAAGAACGTCGTCGACCTGTGTGACTACTGGTCGCACTTCGAGCTCCGGGTCGACGAGACCGGTAGGTCGCACGACCTGTTCGACGACCTGGTCCGCGTGATCCATTTCATAGGGCCGCGGTGTCGCCGATACGTAGATCGTCTGTGGTTGCAGTCGTTCGAACTCGTCGAAACGCAACGGCCGGTTGTCGAGGGCCGAAGGCAGCCGGAATCCATATTCGACCAGCGTCTCCTTGCGCGAACGATCACCACGGTACATGCCGCCCAGTTGTGGGATGGTCGCATGCGATTCGTCGACGATCAGCATCGCGTCGTCCGGCAGATAGTCGAATAAGGTCGGCGGTGGTTCCCCTGAGTTACGCCCGGACAACAACCGTGAGTAGTTTTCAATGCCGGCGCAGTAGCCGAGTTCGGCGATCATCTCGATGTCGAACATCGTACGTTGTTCGAGACGCTGGGCTTCGACGAGTTTGTTCACCTTGCGCAGATCGGCGAGACGGACGACCAGTTCTTCCTTGATCTGATCAACGGCTTTCAGCAACGTTTCCCGAGGCGTGACGTAATGCGTTTTCGGGTAGATGGTCAGACGTGGGGTTTTGCGCAACACCTCTCCGGTCAACGGATCGAAAAAACCCAGCGATTCGATCACGTCGTCGAACAGTTCAATCCGTACGGCTTCGCGTTCCGAGTCAGCCGGAAACACGTCGATGATCTCACCCCGGACACGATAAGTACCCGGTGCCAGGTCCACCTCGTTGCGTGTGTATTGCAAGTCGGCCAGACGTCTTAGGATCGTGCGCTGGTCGATCGTGTCGCCACGCACCAGGTGCAGGACCATCGAGAAGTACATCTCGGGGTCGCCGAGACCGTAGATCGCCGACACCGTCGCGACGATCACCGCATCGGAGCGCTCCAGCAGGGCCTTGGTTGCGGACAGACGCATCTGTTCGATGTGCTGGTTGATCGATGCATCTTTCTCAATGTAGGTGTCGGACGACGGTACATAGGCTTCGGGTTGGTAGTAGTCGTAGTACGACACAAAGTACTCGACGGCATTGTGCGGAAAGAACTCACGCATCTCCCCGTAGAGCTGCGCCGCGAGTGTCTTGTTGTGTGCGAGGATCAGGGTCGGACG
>JAZFZN010000001.1:0-3971 GCA_036475515.1 Gammaproteobacteria bacterium | reverse complement strand
TACACCGGCCACCGCCCAGTAGTACTGCACACGCAAACCCTCAGCCAATGCACGATAGTCCAGATATCGACGGTGCCAGGCCTTGCGCTGCGCGATCATGACCAACACAACACCGAGGCCGAAGAACAACAGGAACAGATAGATCGTGAACTGCCCGCCTGCGACGTCCGCGTAGGCGACAAAAGCAAGACCCATCAGCACTGCGAGCGTGTAGGTCAGGAGCAAGGTCCAGTTCACGCGTGTCTGAAAATGGATCGCAAGCCAGTCCGCAATACCAAACATTCGGTCAATATCTTCGACATACGCGGACAGCTCTGACGAGGTCGTGGAACCCTGCAGACTCCATTTCTCACTCCCGATTCTTACCTCGTGTTCGGCGCTATCTCGATTGAACTCGGCCGTACGCGAAAAAATCAGTTCGTACCTTGCCGGCAGCGTTTCGGAGCGCGGGGTGTCTTCGTTCGTCGTGAACCACGCCGTCTGCAACGGTTGCAGCGGCGACTGTGGTGCTCCATCGATTTGATCCCGGGAACAGACGATGTGATAGACGAGATCCGATTCGTCGTCGGCCAGCATCAGTTCTGTGTGTGGCTCACCCTCGGTGTAACCGGGCATCACGTCGTTGTGGTGGAACTCCACGACCTGCGCGGTACCACCAAGCTTGTCGGAATGCTTCCCGTCCCACAGCGCGAGAAGGATGTGACAGTGCGCACAAATGAACACACCGAGTTGCGCGTATTGCTTGTCTCGCTCAGCGCCATGGACGGAAACATCGTGACGCAGATTCCCACGCACCAACGGCAACTCGAATACCTGTCCCGCCGCACACAGGCGTTCAAACTCTTTTTGTGACTCCAACGTTGCGAAGTCCTGTTCATAAAGATCTCGAGCCATCGGCAACGGGATCATCAACGGCAAACCGAGTTCGACCGCTACACGCGCCACCAGATGATCCGCGCCCTCGGCGAGCGGACACATGACGACGACGTCGCGTTGCGGAAAGCGCGCCTGGAGGTCGAGAAAGAATTGCCTGACCCGTTGCTCGATTCCGGGAATCTCATCGGCCACGAGGTTGCGGTGGCCGGTGACACCGATCACCAGGGGCACAGGACTTCCGTTGTTGCCATGCGGGTGACTCATGCGGAGCTGCTCGAAACCGGAACGTCGTCATTCTAGGCCAGAGGCACCGTGCTCGGGAACAAGAAAACGCCGGGCGAAAGCCCGGCGTTCAATACCGTCACATCAGTTGGTCCAAGAGGCGTTAGCCGATCGGCTCAGAACTCCTCCGGTGGCTCACAGAAAACTGGCGGGTCGTCCTCCTCGCCGTCCGACCGTTCACAGAACTGAAAAAGAGAGGATCTCGGCAAAGCACTGGTCAGACCCAGCAAATTATCGGCACAACTGGCGATAGTTGACTCGTTTTCCTCAACGTCACCCAGGAAGTCTTCCAGCAGGAACGCATCGACACGGGGAACCGGTGGTTCTTCTTCCTCATACTCGCCGTAGTATTCGCCGTAGTATTCACCGTTTTCTTCCTCGACGATGACATCGTCCAACAGATCCACGAGCTCGTCCTGCAATCCGCTACCGAGACAAGACGTATTGGACGAATCACCAACCTCGCCCTGAAGAGTCTCGACCAGGTCTGTTCCGATGTCCACCGCACTCAGCGTCACAAAGCCGACCGAGAATATGGAGTCCCTGCGTCCGAGTCCTTGTGGTGGATTGATGCAACTAGACGTGGCAATGGTGGGTACGCTGCCATCCCCGGTCCCGTGAAACACTTCGGATAGCTCGGGTATCGGTCCGTACTCCGGTTTGACACATACGCCCCCATTGAGATTGAACGCCTCCACGTCCGGTGTCCACTCGACCGTGCCGAGAATGTCATCGGTGGTGGCACCTGAAATATCCCAGATAGTAAATATCGCCGGGTTGGTCACAAACGCGAACATGTCACCGGTAAACGTTATGCAGGATCCACCGGTAACCGCACTAACGACCTGGCAATCGCAAATGATCAGATTTCCATCGTTGAGCGCACGAGCGACTGGGTCATCCTCCACGAAACAAACGTTTACATTGCGCGTGAAATCTTCCACGACTTCCTCATAGGTAGCTTCGAATCCAAGAGTCGACGCTCCGACTCCCGTTCCGGCAAACAGTATCTCCGTGAATGCGCTATCCGAGGTGATATCACCATTAACGGTAACGTTTTTCTTGACATTACCGATCTGGTCTCCAGAACTGTTCAACAGGAGAATTTCCTTTTTGACAGCTACGACAAGCATGGCTTCGGTGTCCGTGACTGCCCGTTCGAGGTTCCCCAGAAACTTGCCTTTCTTGCCGAGGTTCTTGAAAACACCGACGTCATTTCCGTCTGAGTCGAATTTGCGGATTTCACCTTTCTTGTTCGTGGCGAGACCGACCAACAGACTGCCGTCTGTGTCAAACACGGCCCCGGTCGGGTTGCCTAGCCCATCGAGGTCAACAAACGGGTCGAGGTTGCTAAGCGGAAGTTCATCCTCACCAGGCATCCGAATTTCCCCACGGTCCAGACCGTTCAGATAATCCTGTATCGTGGTTGGGTCGTAACAGGACACTTCTTCCTGAGTCAAAACGCAAAGTCCGCCATCCGGTCTGCGCAGTGTCGTTATGGCCTCCTCAGGCAGCACGCTGGTCAGAAAACCAAACGCGCTGAATCCCCCCGGCATACAAGGGGAGGCGGAGCTTCCGTTGCACAACGGATCGCGTTCCAGGATCCAGACACTGGTTGAGTTGACACCGGCCAGGTGTCCCGCAGGCAATACAGCCGGCCCGGTCGGAGCAAAGCTGAAACCGAGATCGGCTTGGGTAAGGACGTCGGTGAGGCTACCGCCGTCACCGTCGTACAAAAAGATCTTTCCGTGTTGGCTATGTTGGTCGGTACCGAGCAAAACGAAGTTGTCGCCACCATCATTGCGTGCGACAAGACCGGTTGGTTTCTTGAGTTTGTTCGGGTCGTTGTTGATTTGTTTGCACTTGCCAGTCTGGAAGTTTAGTTTGCAGAGTCGAGCGTTCGCTTTATTGATAGCCCAGACGGCATCCTCAGCGCCGGCGGTCGTAGGCGACAGTGTAATCGCGCAAAGAGCCGCAAGTATGAATCCGCCCAAGACGCGCGGCGGACCTCGACGAATACGAGTTGACATAATCTGTTCTCCCCCACAGAGGTTTTTGTTGCCTTGAATTAGTGTTGTTTGTTCCGGCTTGGACCTAGTTTAGCTGATAATGGACTCAGCGAGAGCCGTTTGTCGCGTCGAGTTGGCGACGATAACCTGCGGCTTCTTGGGGCCTGCCCCAGTCGTCGTACAATGAAACGAGTCTTAGCAGCGCATCCTGTTTGTGTACGTCGCGCGCACCGCTGTCTTCGTCATTCAGTATTTCGTAGCTGGAAAGCAGTAGAGATTCAGCGTCTTCAAACTGTCTCAGACCAGTCAGTGACGCACCTTCGACGCTGGTAGCAACTGCAGTTCTCCAGTGATCCTCAGACAAGGCATCCGTAAACGTCGCGCGTGCTTCTTCGGCGTATCCACTGGCTTCCTCGTACTGACCAGTCGCCACAAGCAAATCGGCAAGACTGCTCAGACTGATGGCGACATCGACATGTTCATCACCGAGCAGTGTTCTGTGTATTTCCAGTGCTTCGCGCATCATCGGTTCTGCGGCTTCGTAATCCCCCTCGTCTGCGAGCCAACCACCCAGAGTGCTCATGCCGTTCGCGACGTCAGGATGTTCGTCCCCGTGTACACGTCGGTACATTTCCAGTGATTCACGCGACATCGCCATTGCTTCCTCGACATCACCTTTGTCGTACAACAGATACGCAAGATTATTCAATGCCAAAGCGATATCAGGGTGATCTCCGTCGAACTGTCGGCGTTGTATGTCCAGCACGTTCAGATATATCTGCTCGGCCGCCTCGTACTGTCCCT